>JAUWNA010000420.1 GCA_030612905.1 Promethearchaeota archaeon | reverse complement strand
ATACTAATTAGTATTGGTATCCTTACAGTTCTATTTGGACTTTTAACTCTGAAAATACCACACAACACTATTACTGAAAAAGTAAAATTGGGAAAAAATCTTAAATCAATGTTTAAGAAGGGAGAAAACTGGAAAATGTTTACTTTTTCGTTTTTTATGGCAATTGTAGATGGCGTTATATTTACCATGATTTCGCTATATATTTTAGTACAAGCGGGCGTTGTTGCTGGGGAAGGCGCTACCCTTGATTTGTTAAAAAAAGATGTAAGCCTATACGGCCCTCAAGCGACAATAACACTATTTATTGGTGTAGGCGTTATTTTAGGAGCGATTATAGGGGGTTCGATCGCAGATCTCAAAACAAGAAGGTTGAGCGTTTTTATATCGCTTGCATTGACAACACTAGCTTTATTGCTTCAACTAATCCCGGCTGAATGGTTCGTTTTATTAGTCTTTGCTTTTATTATTGGGGCGTCTAGTGGGTGGAGCAATTCTAGTTTTTCAGCTGTAGCAAGCGAATACTCTAAGAAATATCCAGAAGCAACTAGCACGTATTATTCTATTTGCACCTCCTTTATCAATTTTGGTTCTCAGATAGGCTTAATTATTATGGGAATAGTGTTTAGTACTGTTGCTGGAGCTTCAATAGATATCCGATTAGCGTTTGGAATAATTTTTATCGTCATGATATTCCTATCGAGTCTCGCGTTAATTCCTTTCTTACTTTTGGACCGCAAACAATACGAGTATAAGTTAAAAGAAGAAGTTGAAGGAGAGCACAAAGCATCTACCTAAGAAACATTAAATCCTTAAATAAAATTTTTTTAATATTTTAATTCTCTAATATTAATGTGGTGTTTAAAATTAATTTAAAATATGCTAATAGAGTTAACAGATTGCCGCTGTATATTTTCGTTGAAATTGAACAATTGAAAAAAGAAAAAAAAAGGCAAGGAATTGACTTAATATCATTAGGTATCGGAGATCCAGATTTAGCAACTCCAGATATAATTCTTAACGAGATGATTAAACAAGTAAGATATCCAGAAAACCAAAATTATCCATCTAGTATGGGTGAACAAGATTTTAGAGAAGCAGTTCAGAGATGGTATAAAGTAAGATTCAATATAGAATTTGATGCGGATAATGAGGTAAGTAATCTAATTGGGGGAAAAGAAGGTATAGCCAATATAGCAAGAGCTTTTATTAACCCGGGAGACATTGTTTTGTGTCCTAGTCCAGGATATCCTGTTTATGAAAACGGTGCTACTAAATTATGCGATGGAGAACCATATCTAGTACCGTTATTAGAAGAAAATAACTTTCTGCCGGAATTTGAATCCATTGATCCTAATATTCTTAAAAAAGCTAAATTAATGTATTTGAATTACCCCAACAATCCAACTGGAGCAACTGCACCTAAAGCGTTTTTAAAAAAAGCAGTGGACTATGCTGAAGATTATAATTTTATTATTGTTTATGACAATCCTTATTCTGAGTTCACTTTTGACGATTATATTGCCCCCTCTCTCTTACAAATAGACCAAAATCACATAGAAATTAATAGTGCGTCAAAAATGTTTTGTATGACGGGATTTAGGTGTGGTTGGGTAGTTGGACATGAAGATATAATTAAGGGAATTAGAAAAATAAAATCTCAAATTGATTCTGGAAGTCCAAGGTTTATTCAAAAAGCTGTTATTAAAGGTTTGAGCGAATACACATCTGAAAAAAAGCCTAAAATTGTAAAAGAAATTATAAAAACATATGAAATAAGGCGAGATGCGTTAGTAAAGGGTCTCAATGAAATAGGATGGAAAACTGAAAAACCAAAAGCAACTTTTTATGTATGGTCACATATACCTGAAGGAGAAACTAATAGTATGGATTTCGTAAAGAAATTAATAGATGTTGGTGTAGTTCTCACACCTGGAGCCGGGTTTGGTAAGTTTGGAGAAGGCTTTGTAAGATTTGCATTAACTCAACCAATCAATAAAATAAAAGAAGCTTTAGAAAGAATAGAAAAAATAATTAATTAGAAAAGAATTAAAAGTTATTTAGATAAATTTTGATATTTTTTTCTCAGATAGGCATTTCTTTTCTGATCTTCGCTTTCAATTACACCAGGATAGGCATCTGAGATATCAAGCATCATCATGAGGGGGGAATCTTCAGAATTCCAATCTTTATAATACTCTATTATCATTTCAGGTTCTATTTTTCCGGCCATTTCTTTTTTTCACCTCCTTTTTATAATTTAAATTTTTACGCAGAAAACTAAAACCCCATTTCACCTTTTTCTAAAAAATTGAGAAAGTATTACACTAAGAGAATAAATCCAAACAATTTAAAAGAAAAAGAGTAAGAAAAAGGATTTATTCTCTTCATAATACTGTAACAGTGGGAATAATGGCTTTCTTATTACAGCCAACCCATGAATCAGTATTATGCCGTGAAAAATTCATATAAGAATAAAACGAGTGTATACTAATAAATATTGTGGGTTTTTTTTCCCATCTATTTTGATATTAAGGTTTTGCTTTATCATTTTTGTCAAGACCAAGATTTCATAATTCTTTAAATCAATTGAACCCTAAATTAAATTATAAGAATAAAATGGATATTCTTAATTATTATTATAAATTGAGACCGATGGATAAAAAAATTGTACTAGTAGGCGCGGGTAGTACCTCATTCGGCCCTTCTACTTTCTTAGATCTTTATCAAAGCGATGTTCTAAGTGGATCAACCGTTGTCTTACACGATATCAATAAAGACCACTTAGAAATCATTTTTGAGTTAATAGAAGCTGAAAATAAGATCCATAATAATAAATTCAATGTTGAACACACCACAAACCGCAAAAAAGCTTTGAAAGGAGCAGAT
>JAUWNA010000481.1 GCA_030612905.1 Promethearchaeota archaeon | reverse complement strand
AAAAGAAGACTGTTCCAGGTGCCATGAATTAGTTGACTGGTTAAAAAAATACGATGTTAAATACATTGAACGAGATATAAATGACGAAGAATTCGTTCACCAGCTACTACATGACGATAATTTTCTAAAAACTTTCTGTGACGCCGATGGGTGCGTTGTAAATACGCCTGTTGTAATAATGAATGGAAAATATTGGTTCAAAGAACTCTGGGGCATTTCTGGTCTCAGAGAAAAAGAAGCTAAGAAATTATTTGGAGTTAAATAATTTTTTTTAATTTTTTTATTAAATTTTATTTTTTAAGCTCTGCTAATCTTTTTATAACTTTTCTAATTGTTCTTAATCCTTCTTCATCGTTTTGAACGCCTTCCTTACCTCTATCGTTACTCCATAATGAAGCGCCTAAATTCGCTCCGAACGCGCCACCTGATACGGAAACCATGTGATTTTGTTGGTAGAAGTCCAAAATACTTCTTATCGCAATTTCTTGCCCCCCGCTTCGATCACCACCTACCGCGAGAGCTATCCCATATTTTCCTTTAAAAACATTAGGATTTTTGGCGACTAATCCACGACAACGATCTAATATTGTTTTTAATTGCCCTGAAAGATTTCCTTGAAATACTGGAGTTCCGAATAATAAGAATTTTGCTTCTTCTAATTTAGGATAAAGGTCTTGAACGTCATCTTTATGCACGCATCCTTTTTTTTCTCTAACGCAATAATTGCAATGTATACAAAATTTGATTTCTTTTCCCCTTACTGTCCAATACTCAGTATCAAAACTAAATTTTTCTGCAGCGTACTTTAGTGCGTACTGAACGGCAAAATCTGTTCCTTGTTTTCTTGGGCTTCCACAGATTCCCAACAGTAGGTTCTTATTCTCCACCATAATTAATATTACAAATTTCTTCCTTTATTTATTGTTAATCATTTTTATTCTAACAAATGTTTTAAATTCTACTTAACTACTAATAATTGATTTTATGGATTCTCACAAATCGTGCTTAGCACGGATCAAAATTAAATTTCCAGATGAAATTTGGATTTCACATATTTTCAAGAAATTCCGTGAGGTTCGAATGGAAATCGAATATTTTCTTCCTTACGATTTTGAAAATTCGATTGGAAACTCTATTATTGAGATTTTTCATTATAGTATAGATTTAGTAATAGATGAGATTAAAAACCATAAATCTGTTTTTGATTTTAGCATTTTGGAAAAGGAAGACAATCGAGTTAAGTTTAACGTAAAAACAAAGGACCCATTTTTGTTAGATGCTATAATTAAATGTGGGGTGTTAGTTAATTTCCCCGTGCGAGTAAGAGACGGATACGCCTTCTGGAGGCTTGTATCGACTAGAGAAAGGATAGATGAGTTGTTAACTCTTTTTGAACAGAAATCAGTAAATTTTACTCTCCTTAAAATTGGTAATTCTCCATATATTCTTGATGATAATAAAAATAAGCTAACTTTTAACGAATCCAATGTGTTGGACAAGGCAATATCCTTAGGTTTTTTTGAAATTCCTAGAAAAATATCTTTAGAAAAGTTAGCTAACGAACTAGGAAAATCAAAGTCAGCATTGTCTGTTATGCTAAGAAAGATAATTAAAAAGAAAGTAATAATTGAAACCTAAACGAGAAACTCAATATTAGCAAAAAAAAGTTAAGAAAATAAAAAATGAATTCATACCCATTCTTCCTTAAAAATGGTCCCTTCAACACTTACTATTATATACTTTATCGGTACTTTTCTTTTCGCTCTTTTTGCGGCCTCTTGAGCTAACCCGAGTAAACCACCACAACAAGGGATTTGCATCCTCATGACTGTTAGGGTGTTTATTTTAGCTTCGTCAAACCAAGCTCTAATCTTTTCGATGTAAATTTCTCTTCCTTGGTCGAGTTTAGGACAAGCGATCGCTATAGAATGTCCCTTTAAATATTTGTTATGATAATCACCAAGAGCATAAGCAACGCAGTCGGCTGTAAGTATCACATCTGCTCCTTGAAAGTATTCCGCTGCCGGATTTATTAAATGCATTTGAACGGGCCATTGTCTTAATGCGGTGGGGTTCTCCCCAGCGATAACATTTTGTTCCTCAAGTTCGTCAAATACCATTGTTTCACTAGATGCACAACTGCATACGTGATTTTCAAGAGTTATTTCGGAATCTTCCGAAGCACAACCGCATTGGTGGGAATGTTCAGCAACAATTTGCTTAGCTTGATTTAATTTTTCTTCCTCTTTTTGTGACAAAGATTCTAAATGTTTCTCAACTTCTTCTTCGTCGAATTCTAACGCTTCTCTTTCAATAATCTCAAGAGCCCCTTCAGGGCAATCTCCTATGCAAGCACCCAAGCCATCGCAAAAAACCTCATTTACAACTTTAGCTTTTCCGTCAATAATTGCGAGCGCGCC
>JAUWNA010000498.1 GCA_030612905.1 Promethearchaeota archaeon | reverse complement strand
ACAATATCAGAAAATTGAGGAAGTAATCTCACAATTAAAAAATAAAAGGATTGATAAAAACTCAGAGAAGGAGAAAAAAGTAGGATGAATACATTTAAAATGATTTTAAAATATTGGATGAAATCTAAGAAGGATTTCATTCTCGAAGTAATCTATTTATTAATGTCTACGCTGTTTTTAGTAATCATCCCAATGTTAATAGGAAGAATGATTGGTGGTTTAGATCCGAATCTTTCGGTGCTTTCTAATGCTAGTGAGCTAATTATTTCGTTTAGTTTAATTATTACGTTTGGTTTTCTAGCTTTTATATTGGAAAGAGCCGCACGATTAAGAGGGGCTGAGGTTTCCTCAAGAGCAGTTTATTATCTTCGCACAGATATCAACAACGCCATTTCTCGACAATCTTTTTCTTATTTTGATAAAACTGAGACGGGTCAATTAATTTCACGAGCTACAAGTGATGTGGAAGAAAGCGAACAAATCTTTGGTATGGGATTAAATCTAGGACTTAGATCCATTCTCCAATTAGGAGGAGTCACTATCGGGTTCATTCTTTTTAGTATAGAATTATCTTGGATATTTTCAATAGCCATTGGAAGTTCTCTTTTATTATCGTATTATCTTGCAAAAAAGTTAAAACCAATATTTTTGGAGACTCGGAATAGCTTTGGGGAATTAACTAATACAATTAGAGAAAATATAGTGGGCGCTCAAGTAGTACGGATGTTCAATACTCAAGGCAAAGAACGTCAAAAATTTTCGAATAACAATGAGCGTTTTTATAAAGCTAGCGTTCGATCAGTAAAACTGAATTCATTCTACATGCCAAGCATATATATAATAATTGGCTTCATGACCGTATCCACATTATTAGTGGGTGGAATTTGGGTAATAGAAGGGGTAATGGAGTTAGGAACTTTGATTACATTACAATCGTTTATCGCGACTCTTGGATTCCCTTTAGTTATGTTAGGACAAATTATGTTGTTGTATGTTCAAGCCGATGCGGCTTTAACTCGCGTGAGGGATGTTTTAGAATCAACTCCAGAAGTTAAAGATTTACCAGACGCAACCTCGATTGAGCACATGAAAGGCGATGTAGAATTTGAAAAAGTTTCTTTTGGTTACACTTCTGACCATAGGATTTTAAAAAATGTGTCGTTTAATATTGCTGCTGGAAAAAAATTAGCAATTCTAGGCACGACAGGCTCTGGAAAATCCACAATTATCAATTTAATTCCTCGGTTTTATGAAGTAAGTGATGGGGTAATTAAAATTGATCAAGAAGATATCCGTAAGTATCGTCTACAAGATTTAAGGAAAAATGTTGGGATAGTCTCTCAAGAAACATTTTTGTTCAATAAAAGCATTGCTGATAATATTTCGTACGGCAAAGAAAACGCAACTATGGAAGAAATAATTGAAGCGGCTAAAATTGCCAATTTACATGACTTTATCATTTCTTTACCAAAAAAATACGATGCTATAGTAGGTGAACGTGGTACAAGGCTGTCAGGGGGTCAAAAACAACGCCTTTCTATTGCTCGTGCGTTAATTATAAAGCCAAAAATTCTAATTTTTGACGATTCTACCAGTTCTGTAGATGTTGAAACCGAATTTGAAATTCAAAAAGGATTAGAAAAAATCACTAAGGGGACTACAACTTTCATTATAACTCAGCGAATTTCAACTATTCGTAATGCTGATAAGATATTAGTTTTAGATAAAGGAAGAGTAATAGGTTTTGGTGTTCACGATGATTTGATTAAAACTAATGTTTTATATAGACAAATTTATGAAACATTATATTACAAACAAAAGTCATTACCAGATTTTAAACAAATTAATAGTAAAAAAGGTGGTCTTACGTGAGTAATGCAGAAGAAAAGAAAGAGAGAAAAGAAGAAATAAAAATCAATCAGCCGACTTTAGCTTCTCATCGACGTCCCTCGTTTGGAGAAGGTAAACCAGACTTAGATCATCCCAGCAAGGTTTTGTGGAAATGGATGCTTTCATATCTAAAATCGTTTAAAGGGAAATTTGTTTTGTACACAATTTTTCTCTTATTAGGGACCATAGTTTTAACCATTAGTCCACTAGTTTCTGCGGCTTTAATAGATAATGGGATTGTAGCAAGGGATCCATATTACGTAATAATCATGAGTGTATTGTTTTTAAGCCTACTCATCTTCATGGCAATCACAACTTACATTTCTCAATATGGAATGGGAAAAATATCGCAAAAAGTTACTTACGAAGTAAGAAATGATCTCTTTTTTAAATTGC
>JAUWNA010000558.1 GCA_030612905.1 Promethearchaeota archaeon | reverse complement strand
AAGAGTTATTGAAAGATTTCACGCAAAAAACAAATGGTCTATCAATATATTTACTCCTATACCGATTAGAATAAGCCCCCCAATCAATTCGACTTTATTCCCGAAAAATTGACCAACTTTATTTCCAATAAGAACTCCGAGGACGGAAAAACCAAAGGCTACAGTTCCAATTAAAATTATTGGAACTAGAATAGAGACTCTCAAAAAGGCAAAGCTTAATCCTATAGCCAACGCGTCGATGCTTGTTGCGATACCTAATAATATTAAAACTAAAAATTTGAGGGGGTTAATTTTTTTGTCCTCGTCTAAGTCAGTTTTTCTAGATTCGTAAATCATTTTAGTTCCAATTACTAAAAGTAGAGTGAACGCAATCCAATGATCAATATTCGTTATTAAATGGGCGATATACATCCCTCCAAGCCAACCTAAGAAAGCAAAAAAACCTTGGAAGAAACCCGTGGATGACGCAATTTTTAAGGCGTGTTTTAGTTTAACATCTTTAATAATGATTCCACTAGAGATTGAAACTGCAAACGCATCCATAGCCAGAGCAACTGCGATTAAAACTAATAAAATAAAATCCAAAATTTAATTTAGGCTAGAAATTTTTTTTAATCTACTTTATGTGTAAAGTAGTAAATTAAATTTTTTTAATAAACTCTATCTAATCAGAATAGAATAAGTATTTTGTGAGAAATAAATGACTTTTCAAAAGAATAGTATGACTGAAATTAACCAAGAACTAAAATTGGGAAAAAAACCTATTGCAATTAAAGTATCTAATCTTGTAAAAAGATTTGAGGATCTTATCGCTGTAAACGATGTTTCTTTTAAGATTTTTGAAGGAGAAATCGTAGGGATTCTTGGTCCTAATGGTGCTGGTAAAACTACCATTATTCGATTATTAACTGGTATTTTTAAATTAGAAGACAAGGCAAGCATTGAAATTTTTAACGAAGATATAACGAAAAATTTAAATAAATACAAAATAAATTTTGGAATCGTGCCAGAAGTTAGTAATGCTTTTTCAGATTTTACGGTATTGCAGAATCTTAAGTTTGCAGGTGGTATATATGGTTTTCCGAAGAAAATGATTGAAAAACGCTCAAAAGAACTGTTAGAACAATTTGACTTGATCGATAAAATTCATTCCAAAACAAAAGCGCTATCAAAAGGGCTTAAGCAACGACTTAATTTTTGTTTAGCGCTATTTCATAAACCACCTATTCTAATTCTAGACGAACCTACAAGTGGTTTAGATCCAATTTCCGTTAAACTAATGAGAAACCGCATTATTCAATTGAAAAAGGAAGGTAAAACGATCTTAATTACTACTCACGACATGCAAGAAGCACAAACCATTTGCGATAGAATTTTAATTATGAATAGAGGAAAGATCATTGCTGATGAAAGTCCTGATAATATTCGCGAACGATTTAAATCTACATCTACGATTCTATTTAAAATTGATGGAGTTTTGTCCAAGGATCAAAAAACCTCCTTGATGGATACATTTGATAACATTAAGGAAAAAAACGAAGATTACTCTATATCTAGCTACGACGTTTTAAAAGATATATCTAAGTTATATAATCATTCTAAAGAAAATAACTTAGAGATTTGTGATTTTAAAGTGAAAGAAACATCGTTAGAAGAAGTGTTTATCCATCTAATAAGAGAAGATTCAATTTCTATAGGAGGATTAGAAAAATGATAAACGATAGTCTAAATAGAATTTGGATATTAAGTAAGAAAAACATCACGCTCTACTTTAAAAGAGGGCCCGTTTTAATTTTTGGTTTGTTATTTCCTTTCTTCATGACGCTTTCTTGG
>JAUWNA010000433.1 GCA_030612905.1 Promethearchaeota archaeon | reverse complement strand
CGACATTCTCTAACATCTCTTTTCGGGATTTGCGATCCATTAACCATTTGAATACTATAGGATAAGTCGTAAATGGCGCTCCGTTAGGGTGGTCCGTCGTGTGGCTAATCTGCCAAGGATCTTTGATTAAGAGCATTAACTCGAGGGCGATTGCCCATTGGATGGCGTTTACTCCCGTCTTCGGAGAAAAGAAATAGGGTACTACTCCCGATCCTGACTCCCCTTCGATTTGACCGTTTATCCATTTCATTCCTGGTTTTGCGCCCCAAGGGCTCATCCCTCCTAAGTGATGCAGGGCATGCTCCCAAGGACCGTCTCCAGTCATTGTAGTAGTAGCGTATTTTGTAAAAACAACTTGGCCAGTATCCAGAGACATGTGTTTGTGTGAATTGACATACTCTGCTATTTGGGACGCTCCAGATTCGAAATTTCCCCAATTTGTGCCAGCGTACGCATTGAATTGACAGTGGGTAATATGAAGCGATCGTTCTCTCTCACCATAGGGTTCGATTCCTTCACATATTTTAAAGGTTTCTATTGTATGCTCGAAATTTCCAGGGTGACCTAAGTTATTACAGTGGACGTGAATTGAATGTGGTAACCCTAATAACTCGTTTGCTTTTGCTAAACTTTCGACAATCTGCCTGGGTGTAACATCCCAATGCAAGACTGGAGAGTCCAAGCTTTCGCAATTCTTGCCCCAAGCCCAATTTTCTACGCCTCCTGGTTTGACTATTTTAATCGCATAACCTTTCGTAGCTTTCATAATCCAGTTTATGTACGCTGCTAACTTCTCGATATCGTTCTCCCTTACAAATTTGAGGACGTACCAATTATTTCCAAAGATTGGCATTGCGAGCTTATCGATAATAGGAGTTTCTAGAAACTCTTCGTGAGTGTGTCGAGCCTCCAATAAAGGCATAGCCGGTTCACATACGGTCGTATATCCTAACGTCGCGTATCTATAACCAGTAGCCCATGTGCTCGGCACGCTAAATCCCGTGCCAGATCGCCTTATTTTAGTTTTTTTCTCGTTACTTTCTGGCACTTTATCTTCCGGTCGTAAAGTTCGTCCGGCATTTACTTTTGCCCCGGCGATGTGTGAATGAATATCAACTCCTCCTGGCATAATTATCATTCCTTTGGCATCTATAATTTTTGCGTCTCCATTAACCTTATTAACAACCACGCCATCTTTAATGTAGATATCCTTCTTATCGCCGTCGATGTCGTTCAAAGGGTCGTAAACTAAGCCATTTTTTATTATTAAATCGCTCATCTTAAATTTCCTTAGTTATAAGTTTAGTTTTGATTAATCTTAGATTGACAAATAAATTTGAAACTATTAGTATTAAAAATCTATTATTTTTATAAAGATTTATTATTTAATTTAAGTTATTATGAGAATTTGATTATCAGTATTAAAAGATCGTTTTAATAAAAAATAAAGATGTGAATTTTGATTTCATAAACTAAAAATTAGGAAATAAAATTTGGTACTAATAAAAATAGCTATATATTTAATTAGTTTAAAACCATAGTTAATCAAACGGGATGTTTTAATAATAAAAATATTGCTTTATTGAGAGGTTGGAATATTATTTCTTTAAATGATGAAATCGAAAAATTTTTGCTAGAACAAGGCGTATTAAAGGTAGGTTTTGCAAATAAGAAAACTTTAGAGGGTGGACCATCGACCGTAGACATTACTTACCCTTTGCCCGAAGCAGAATCTGCGATCTGTTTTGTTCTTCCACTAGATCGTGATAAAATACGAGCGTTTTTGAGAAAGGATTTACCAAATGGTCGTAGAGGCCACGAGCTTGATAACATCAAAACTAATATTAGAGTGTTTAAAATAGCTATCAGAACCGCAGAATTGTTGAGAGAGAAAGGTTATAAATCAGTACCAGTATTTCCTAATTTTAAATTTAGAGAAGATGTACCAGGGTGGGAGATTAATATGATTCCAGAGCTATCCCTTAAACTTATTGCTGCCCGATCTGGAGCTGGTTCGATAGGTTGGTCAGGAAACCTTGGCTTGAAAGGTTATGGTGCACCTATTATTATTGGTTGCGTAGTAACTTCCGCGAAGTTAGAGCCAACGGATCCTATACCTCCCGAAGAATGCTTCTGCGATAAATGTAAATTGTGTCAATCTGTTTGCGCTTTAAGAATGTTTGGAAGCGATGAATCTGAAACCCTTACGATGGGAGGCTATACTTTTACTTGTTCTAAGCGCGTTAATTTAGCTAGGTGCCAAGTAGTTTGTGGTGGACTTTCAGGTTTAGATAAAACTGGAAAATGGTCGACTTGGTCTCCTGGAAGATATCCTTATCCTGAGAACAATAAAGAAGTTATGAGACTTTTGTCGCTTGCCGTAACTAACGCTGTAAAATGGCCTGAAAGTGGAGACGAGATTGGAATAAGCGAGTCTGAATTAAGGAAAGACGAAGAACTATTAAACGCTTTAGTGAACGATAAAGAAAAACTAATCGACATGTTAAAAACAACAAAACTCACTTGCGGTAACTGCCAGCTGATTTGTTGGGGCGATCCAAAACTAACAAAGGAAAATTATAAAATACTCACGAATTCTGGATGCGTAATTCAAAAAGAGGATGGAGAGATTTTAGTTCTTCCCCCTGTTGATGCGGAGAAATCTTTTAGAGCAATGGATTCTAAACATCAAAAGCTTTATTATCGAGAGTTACATCGCTCAAAGTAATCTTTCCGCGAAAAATTTCAACAATTTATCTCAAAACTTAAAAAA
>JAUWNA010000408.1 GCA_030612905.1 Promethearchaeota archaeon | reverse complement strand
GCTCCCATTGTTATATAGAATGTGAGTATTACGTTAGAGAGAAAAAAGAGATTCCAAATGTTTGTATAAAGCGAATTTAAAATAAATGATAGTAATCCAATTATGATAGGTAAACTAAAAAATATTATGTACGCTGATTTCGCTCTGCTGAAATAATCTAAGTATGAAATTATTCCTGGGATATTGCGAGTTGGATGTTGTTGTGAGTACATAACCCGTTTTAAAAAATATTTTTTTTATTAAATTTTTTCTATTCCTACTTGTAATTAAATGAATTATCCTTATTATTAACTTTTTTTAAGAAATTATAAATGATTACAAAAATAATAAAAATTATGTCGGAAGCTTATCCAAGGATGGAAAGATATTCAAATAAACGGTTTAGCGAAGTATTATCTGAAGGATTTAGATTTTTCGGCAAAAGCTGGTCGACTTTAATTGTACCACTTGGTTTGTTTCTGCTAATTTCGTTAATAATAAAGAATTTATTAGTTGCCGATATGGTTTGGCAATCAATAGGATTAACACCCGCCATTGAAACGATTATTAATATGGATCCTTCTGCTATAACAAATGTGGAGCTTGATCTTATGATGGAGTATTTAGCTCTGAGTTTATTTAGCGGCTTCATTAACACCTTTGTCATAACTATTTTTAATATACTAGCTATGTGCTTGGTTAGTAATTACCTCTATAACCAATTTATTGGGAACGATACAAAGTTTTTCTCCGAATTTAAAAAAGCAATAAATGGAAAATTAATATCCGTAATTCTTGTATTAGGAGTTGGAGTTTCATTAGGCTCTTTTCTTCTCTCTATTCCGAGCATTCTCATAATTGGGTATTATGCTTTTTATGTTTTCACATATAATTCTGATGATTTCAATCAACCGCTAAAAGATGCACGAGAAATAGCAAGAAAGTCTTTTTGGAAAATAATTGGAGTTTTAGTACTCAGTAGTCTAATTATATTGATCGTTAATTTCTTTTTTCAATTTATCTTTGGCGATTTCTTAATTCAATTCTACAATACTTCTTGGTATAATCCTTCCACAAGAAACTTTGGTATGATAATTTTATACGATTTATTATATTCTATCGTTGATTTACTTTTTGCTCCGTTGTTTATTTGTTTATTGACTTCTCTGTATGTTTCTTTAAAGACTAGAAGAGAAGTATTTGTACAATACCAAACTTCTTATGATCAAACCCCTCAGAGTTATGGAACACCATATCGTGATGAATCAAGTTCAATGAAGAGTGTGAATGCGGCTGATAAATCAGGATCTGGTTTATATTGCCCCTTCTGTGGGAAATTTGTGAGAGATAAAACTAAATTTTGCCCCCATTGTGGAGAACAGTTTAATTTTGAAATTTAAGATATTTAGTGGTGATTTTTATGAATTTTAATGTTACTCGTAAATTTGAATTAAATACGGACGATCTTAATAACCCTATAGTATTAATAGGTTGGCCTGGGATCGCATTAGTAGCAAAGCTAGCGATTTCATCTATTAAGGATTCTATTGGTGCCGAAGAGTTTTTAGACATAGAATATTTTGATTTTCCACCCAAATCTAACGTTGAAAAAGGGAAATTGGAAATCCCAAGTGCAAAAGTTTATTATAAATCAAGAAAACAAGAAAAAGAACAAGATTTCTTTATATTAACGGCCAATTATCAACCTCAGACCTCACAAGGTGTATTTGATTTTTCTCAAAAGTTTTGCGAAGAGATGGATAAATTAACAGATAGTAAAATTAAAATGTATATCAGCACTGGTGCTATGGTTATTGATAGAGTGGTAGGCACTTCGCTTGTGCATGTTTGTGGAACGGATCAAGAAGTTGTTGATTCTTTTTTGAAATACGAAGATACTAAACTAATGGAAGGTGGAGTTATTGCCGGGGCTAATGGGATTTTACCTGCTTGGGCGGGAAACAAGGGTTATGCACCTGGGGTGTGTTTGCTAGCAGAAACATTGCCCTTGCCTATGATGGCACTGGACCCTCGCGCATCTAAAGCATTAGTTGCAATCTTAAAAGATTACTTCAACATTAAAATGAATTTCGATGAATTAGATAAACAAATTGAAGAAATGGAACATGTTATTGATTCGTATAAAAAGCAAGCAGAGCACTTTATGAAGGGGCCTCGAGACGATAGTGGATCTGATTCTTATTTTCGATAAATCTATCTTTTTAAAATTACTTCCTTTTTGATGTTACTTTAAATGAGTGAATAGTGCTTAGGACCTACTACAAAGGTTAATAATTTATATTGCTATCAATTTTATTAACTAATAAAAATATTAAATCTAACTATATTAATGTGAAATTTATATGAAATTCTTCAAATTGTTTGAACCTTTGAAAATTAGCAATATAACCCTTTCAAATCGGATTGTGATGCCTGCAATGCATCTCGGCTTAGCTAATGACGGATTTATTACAAAGAAATTGACCGATTTTTATATTGAAAGAGCAAAGGGAGGCGCAGGGTTATTAATTGTAGGTGGATGTTATGTAGATATATACGCAAAGGGATTACCGTCAATGATATCGGTGGATGACGATAAATATCTTCCAAAATTAACTGAATTCACTAAAGCTGTACATGATGCTCAAGAGAATGTTAAAATCTGTTGTCAGTTATATCATGGTGGAGCTTATGCTTTTCCACAAATTATAGGTCGACAACCTATAGCACCTTCGGCAGTTTACAGTAAATTTAGTAAAACCACACCTAAAGAAATGACGCTGGAAGATATTAAACGAGAACAACAAGCATTTGTCGATGCTACCATCCGTGCGAAAAAAGCGGGTTTTGACGCAGTTGAAATCTGTGCCAATGCAGGTTATTTGATGGATCAATTTATTTCTCCAAAGACTAATAAAAGAAATGATAAATACGGTGGCTCTCTTGAAAATCGTTTGAGG
>JAUWNA010000492.1 GCA_030612905.1 Promethearchaeota archaeon | reverse complement strand
GTTTTTAATATCCCACCTCCAGACTCTAAAATTTCAAGGTAGGTCTTACCAGCAAGTTTCATTTCAAGTTCGTTTTCTCTAAATCCATCGAAGATAATATGTGTGTGCGGGTCAACAAATCCAGGAGTTACTAAACGATTTGTAGCGTCAATTATTAATGTTTTTCCGTTAGGAGAAAATGTAGAAAATAATTCATTTGTCTTTCCTACGAAAACTATAAAATTACCCGATATTGCAACTGCGCCATCGTGAATAATGGCTAGCTCCGCCATGTTCTTGCCTCTTCTTGGAACCCCATATTTAGAATCCAAGGTTACTAATTCGTTAATGTGAATTATAATCAAATCTAATTGGGGTGTTCGAACCTCGTTATCAATATCTTTTCTTTTTATTCTTTTTGGCGATGGAGTAGATCTTACTGTCATTTTCCTTCGTTTGCAATTTTGATTAATTCTTCACTTTTTATAATTTTCAAAGCAATTTCAATGTATTCCGAAAGAACTACATCTTCGTTAATATGGGGGATATTTTGACGAATATAAGCATGACATGCTTCTAAAATTGCGCTAGATTTTAGTGGTCTTCTAAAATCAAACGCTTGAGCGGCACACAAGAGTTCTATTGCTAGTATTTTTTCAAGATTATAAATAATTCGAAGCGCTTTTCTAGCACTAATCGAACCCATACTAACATGATCTTCTTGTCCCATTGATGTTGGGATACTATCTGCGCTTGCTGGGAAGCACATTGATTTGTTTTCGCTAGCTAATGCTGCTGAACAATATTGAGTAATCATAAATCCGGAATTTAAACCAGATTCTTGAATTAAATATGGGGGGAGTCCCCACTTTCCTTCTAAAAGAAGATATGTTCGGCGGTCTGAGATATTTCCGAGCTCAGAAGCGGCTAAACTAATATAATCCAAGGGTAAGGCAAGAGGTTGCCCATGAAAGTTTCCACCACTGATAGCAGTATCTTTATCAAAAACTATAGGATTATCCGTAACTGAATTTAATTCACATTCCAGTTTCTCGCTTAAATGTGAAAAGGCATCTCTGGAGGCTCCATGTACTTGGGGGATACAGCGAATAGAATAAGGATCTTGAACCCGACCACAATTTACATGTGATTCTACAAACTGAGAATTCTTCAAAAATTTCCTGATTCTTTTAGCAACGGTTTTAGCACCATTATGAGGTCGTAAAGCAATTAATCTCTCATTGAAGGGTTGAGGCGATGCTAAATACCCTTCAAGCGACATTGCTCCGATAAGATCGGCTTGCTCTAAACAATTAAAAATCTTTTCAGCGATGATGGTGCTATGCGCTGTAATGAATTGTGTCCCATTAATTAACGCCAAACCTTCTTTTGCATGAAGTTCAAGCGGTTTTAATCCGTTTTGGTTTAAAACTTCTATTGCTGGTTTAAAATTGTTACCATCTTTAGCCAGAAAACCTAAACCAATTAAGGGTAGAAATAAATGAGCTAACGGGGCAAGGTCTCCGGATGCCCCTACTGAGCCTTGTTCTGGAACCAACGGAATAAAATCGTTGTTGATGTGCCAGAGAATTCTTTCAATTAAATTTAAAGAAATCCCAGAATATCCCATACTTAACGCGTGGACTTTAAGAATCAACATCAATTTTGCAATTTCCTTACTAATAGGTGAACCAACACCTACACTATGACTCTTGAGCAAATTTGATTGTAATTTACCAACTTCTTCTTTTGATATTCTAGTTGTACACAAAGACCCAATTCCCGTATTAATGCTGTATACCAAGACTTCACCGTTTGCAATATCTTGAACAAGATTATAGTTTTTTTCAATTTTTATTTTGGTTTCTTCCGTTAGGACAGCATTAATCTGGCATCTAGCAATCTTCAGAGCTAAATTAACAGTCAAGTGATCTTGACCGTATTTAAAATCATTTTCCATGTTAAGCAAACCAAATAGGACTCTTACTTTATTTATACTTTTTTAAATACACATTAATAAGATCATTTAATAAATCATCTTTTAGCAAAAAAGTTAAGGTGATGTGTCATCTATCTTGATTTTTAAGATTCCAAGAATAAGCTGTTGCTAACGCGTTTTCATTTCTAGCCCAAGCTCTCCTAGCAACACCACAGTTTACATCCCACTCAATTGCAGAGCGAATTATGTTATTTACTCGTTCTGAACCATCTAACACTAGACCAAAACCTCCGTTAATAGCTTTTCCAGTGCCAACGCCTCCACCATTTGACAGTACGCACATAGTCATCCCTCTTGCTATATTACCGGCCCAAGAGTGATGAGCCATGTCAGACATAACATTACTGCCATCTTTTATATTTGATGTCTCTCTAAAAGGACTATCAGTCCC
>JAUWNA010000209.1 GCA_030612905.1 Promethearchaeota archaeon | reverse complement strand
TGTTCTTAAAAGAATGAATCGTTCTTATCTAATTTCAGATATAGCAGAAAATCTCAAAACATTAAGGAAAGAATTTCCTTACATAACCATCTCGACAGATATAATATGTGGGTTTCCTGGAGAGACCGAAGATGACTTTGCGAAAACAATTGACTTAATAAAATGGTTGAATCCAGAAATCCTCAACATTTCAAAATTTACTCCACGACCAGGAACAAAAGCAAAGGATATGATACAAGTCAATAGTAGAATAATCAAGGAACGTACAATTAGACTTTCAAAGATTTTCAGGGAATCCTTGATTACAATAAATGAAAAATGGCAAGATTGGGAAGGGGAAATTTTAGTATTACATGAAGGACTTAAACCAAATCAATCTTTTGGTAGAAATATCGCTTATAAAAATATCTTTGTCGAAAACTTTAAAGATTGCTATGGAACCTTTGTATATTCGAGAATATACAAAATAGATGGCTTCAATCTATTTGCTAAATTGCTCTAATTAAAGTATCTAAGTTTTGTATATAATAATAATAAAAAAAATGGGTATAAGTCCTTTTAGGTGATCATTGAATTTAAGTTTTTACTCGTAGCCGTTTAGAACGGTTTGAACGAAAATTCGCTTGCCTTCAAGTATTCGATACCCTATTTTTTTCTTTTTTTCATCCTTCATTAAATAATTATACAAAGGGCGACCCGTCAGATTAGTAAATGGAATATGACCGTATTCCACGAGGAACGCATGTAGTGTAAATAATACGTGTCCGTACTCTTTATCTCTCTGTTTTTTCCCCGCTCCACTTCCCTTGACCTGTGAATGTTTGCTTTCTATTAAGTTGGTGGTAGCGTGTTTTCCCTTAAAAATTTTCAATAGGGGCGTGAGCATCAGGATCATCCATTTATTGGCGCCCGCTCGCATTGATAACTTATTTGTCTTGAAGTTTACATAGATTTTGGCCGTACCTTCTTTCTTGAACGAATCGGATTGATAGTTTTCCAATTTTTGCCGCCATTTTACGTTCTTGTGCTTAATTTTATCTGAATTTCGAGGTCTGCCTCTCTTTGCTTGAATTTTCTCTTTAATAAACTTGATTTCCCACTTAAATTTCAGCTCGTGCTTATCGCGATAAAAAGCCTTCCAATGCGTATAGATCTTATAATGTAAGAAGTGTGGGCCGAGTTTTTTAAATTTACTGATAATAATTTCTCCGCGTTGATCTTTATTGTGTAATTGAACGACGTGGATTACTTTACTACCGAATAATTTAGCAATTGCTTTATAGGAAGGCTCGCCATCGGTGATGAGGATTTTAAGCTTTTTTCTACAAGTTTCAGGGATTTTATTGAATGCCTTAAGAATGGATTGCTTTAGCTCACCCTCGTCTACTGGGCCAGTAGAAAGTGTTTCATAGTCATTGTTGATAAATACGATCTCTGCGTTGGAATTACCCCGAGAACCCATATATGTCTCGTCTCCTAAAATAACTCCTCTTGGAAGTGCCTTTATTTTCTGTTCAATTACCTCCGAATTTTGTTGAAATACCTGCAAAACAAGTGATCTCTTAAATTTACTTAGCTTATCTTGAGGAATTCCCCATCGTATTGCTATTCCTGTGAGCGGATATTTTAAAATGAATAACTCGTAAAGGATCTTTTTAATTTTTTCTTGATAAAGTAATAAATTTAGCATTTCAAGATCGTTTCCAAACCGTTTCCCGCATAACGAACATTGGATTCTATGTTCTTTTTTGTGTTCTAAAGTGTTAAATCCATCCCATGTAATAGATCCTATATGGGCGCACATTTGTTGGGAAGTAGATTTTGAATTCCGCTTTATTGGAGCGGAAAAAAAATTTATCCGTATCTTCTCATCTAAAGCAAGGTATACCGTCATTTTATCCTACCAATTTTTAACTTCTAATTAATATTGAGGAGAACTTCTATTTTAATATTTCCCCGGAAGCTAAGGCGCTTAACTGCCCAAAGATCGATAGTTCATAAAACAAGAACGTATCAGATCCAAAGGTTTATATGACATCCATCTAAATTTTTACAAAACAAGTAAATGAAAAAAAATTGGGTTATCACCTAAAAGGCATTAACCTCAAAAAAATAATTTTATTTAATATTCCTCAATGATTATTTATATTTTTGCGCTCGACCTGTAAGTCTATTATGTAGTCCATTTTGGTTGTGAGTAACAATACACCACTAACAATCAAAAGTATTGATAAGATGGCAAAAATAATGGATAGGGGTAATAAATAATAATTTCTAAATCCTAATACGCCCTCTGGGAATGCTATAGCTTGAGGGAGGGATAATAATTAAAAAAATTATTAAAATAATTTATTTAAACCCGTTTTTTGTAAGAAATTCCGTTAGTCTAGCACGGTGAAACTTTAATCCAAGCTCGTCTGGGTTCATTCCAAAGGATAAAGCAATTAACTCCGTTAAGTATAAGATTGGTATCTTAAATTCGTTATTAGATTGAGTTCCTGCTTTCTTTTGGTTGGTATCCATTTGTTGGAAACAAGCGGGGCAAATAACGACAAAAACATCAGCTCCAGCTTTTACTGCGCTAGAAAATTTATTTGCTAACAGTTGCATCGATGGCGCTTCTTCAGTGTTACCAACGCCAGAACCACAACAGAGCATTTCCTCGGAGTAATCTATTGGTGTTGCTCCTGTCGCAGCTACTAGTTCCCTTAATTTCACAGGTTCCATTGGGTCGTCCGTTTGAACAATCTCAGAAGGTCTATTATAATGACACCCTGTGTGGCACGCAACTTTTAACCCTGAAAAATCGTGAGTAACAAACTCTTTTATTTTATCGGGACCGTAATCGTGTAAAACCTCCACAAAATGCTTTACATTGATTGAACCCTGGAATTCTTTTCCAACCACTTTTAAAATCTTGTTTATCTTTTCTTTCTCGTGTTCGTTGTTGTTTAACTCTACATTCACGAGCTTAAGAGTCTGAAAGCAGCCATTACATAAGGAAAGAATGTCTTTTCCTTCGGCTTCGGCAAGCGTTAGGTTCCTCGCCCCCATTGCCAACCAACTTGTATGGTCAACTGAATTGAAACCAACAGGATCGGGACAACACGCAAAAGCAGCGTCAGAAGTCTTTATTCCTAGCTTATCAAATACTTTACGGGCGCTAGCTTCTATGAATGGAATTCGGTTTCCAATAGTACAACCAGGAAACAATTTATATTCTTCAACTTTTGCCATAATAAATTCTCTTTTCTTATTTATTTATAATTTTATTAATTTAGTTTCATTTAATATTGTTTTGACTTCTTCAAGGTTTGGAGATTCAACTTTAGGAAGTCATAATTGTTCTCTTCTTCTTTCAATTGCGGGTTGAGGTGGAATCGCTTTTCCACTATCGTAAATCGCTGAAGCTTGAATCGTGTAATATTCCGGTGCTTCACCCATAGCGATCGACATATTTTTTAGTACAGTAAAAACGCCAGTTAATTCAATTTTTTGAGGACATATCTCGTCGCAAGTGTCGCACATAGTACAACCCCATATATTAAAACTATCGTCCCCTCCAAATATGTTTTCTTTCAATCCCAGAAAAGAATTTAAGATTAAATTTCGAGGATTATATCTATTTGGTGCGAGATCCGCAACGGGACAAACATCTGTGCAACGATTGCATTGATAGCAATATTTTAAAGCGTCGTGAATGTTAGCATCCATTACCTTCTTTTTTAATTCGTAATCAACCATTACCATTATTCTTCTTCCTCCATCTTATCGTGATATTTATGGCCTAAAACGCTATCTGCTAAAGTAAATCTATTAAACAATCCTGCTGGATCTGTTATCGCTTTAGTTACCTCGGCGACATCGCGGTCGGCACAGAGAGAACCTAAAGCACTAATAAATTTTAGACCTTGATCTTCTACTCCCACTGGAGGGCCATAACATCCTAAACAAGGTGCGTTCCCTTTATTTGGACAAATTGCACCGCAACCGGCTTGCGTTACAGGTCCCAAACATATATAACCTTGCTCTAAAAAACATGTATCCATGGAGGGTAATCCTTCGTAGTCTCTTTTCAATTCAGTTGGAACTTTATCAGCGACTTCTCTATCGCAATGGCTACAAACTGTTTTTGAACTGAATTTAAAATAAGGGTCGTTCTTTAATAGGAACAGTGAAGTTCCTACGATTTCATCGATAGTATTAGTCCCAGTTGGTTTAACATCTAAAATTAGTTTTGGACCTTTCTCAGTTTCAATTTCCTTTACTTTAAAACTATCGGGTTCGTAAGCTAGTCGCTGCAATAAATCTCCCCTAAAATAAAAGTTTGTAATATTTGACGCGCCTAAGTACAGATTAAGAAAATGCTGTAAACTAGCTCCTATTTCAGCGTCTAATTCTTCCACACCATCTAATATCTGTTTTAATAGCTTAAACTTCTCACCCGGCTTATTTGTGGGTCTAAAGCAGCCTAAACACATATCTCCTTCGTGAGGGCACATTAATTCGCATCCTGCAGCTGTAATTGGGCCATAGCACAATTTACCTTTTTCTAGAAAACAGCCTTCTTTGAAAAGATCGCAATTATCGCATACGCACTTATTTTTGTCAAGGGAGCTTGGTCCCTCGCCAACTAATGTAAACAAATAAGTTATCGCAGCTACTATGTTATCCGTTGTTGGT
>JAUWNA010000146.1 GCA_030612905.1 Promethearchaeota archaeon | reverse complement strand
CTCCTTGTTTGAGCGATTACCACTTTAAATACCCTTTTTTCCTTATTATGGAAGGATTATCAATAATCTGATTTTCCTAAAGGAAATAGTTTAATTGTATAATTTATTTTAGAAAAAAAGGCTCTAAATCTTCAGAAGAATTAATTAAACGAAATTGCTGAGGAGTTAACAAAATTCCCAGAGATATTCGATGTTCTCTATTGGCAAGAAGATATGCAAGATAATATCATTGAATATATGAGTGATAATTTAGGGAGATGTCATGTTGTTCTCCTATTTACTTCTCCTAACGCATTAGATTCTAAGCCAGTCAAAAAAGAATGGACTGCAGCAGATGCTATGGGTAAACCAATTCTACCAATTTTCTTAAAACCCGACAATATTCCACCTCTTTTAAGATCAAGATTGGGTGTTGAATTTGATCAATTCGATTTTAAAAAGAATATAACTGATATATATAAATTGATTAAAAAAAAAACTCAATCATAAATTTATTTAATTTTTATTTTTTCCTTAATATTTTTCTATGTTCGGATTTTGCTAAGTCTGCTATTTATAGATTTTGTATATTTACGATTCTTTCAAGCGATTTTTCCAAGCTAAATTTGAACAACTAAATCTTTAATATTTACATTTCCATTTTTAAAGAAATAAAGGTTTGAAACCTATTATCTATTATTTATAAGAAATAGCGTATGGTTAGTCTCTATTTTTTTGAATTAAATAAAACACATCGTAAGAAAACAATCTTGGAAGAAATTTAAATGGAAAATATCTTTTAGAAATTATTTTTAAATTTTTTTGGCTTAGAACATTAAAGAATTCCTTTTCAGAACTTATCAACCCAAGCCAATGTGGATTCACTTGTATGTTTTTAACGGTTCCTATAAGCGTTCTAACAACTCTTAGCAACATACTTTCGGTCGGTACGGATATAAATAAAAGACCATTCTTCTTTAAAATTCTCATTATTTCATCGATCGCATCAGAGGGGTTGTCAACATGCTCTAAAACATCCAGAGCAAAAATTAAATCGAAACTATCATTATCAAAACTAGTTTTTTTTTGAATATCTCCTTGAATGTAGTCATTAATTTTTATGATGGTGCTCTTTGTTAAAGTTGCTTTAATTCCATCATATAAAGCCTCATCTAAAATAAAAACATTGCTTTTTGGAAAATTCAACTTAAAGTTCAAAGAAAATAACCCCAATCCACCTCCAATATCAAGAACTTTAGGGAAATTTTTGCGAAACTGAAGAAATGTTTTAATAATATTTTTAATCCTTCCAAAATACATTTTTCCAAAAAGAGGGATCATGTATGGACCAAAGCTGGAATAGTTTCGGTAACTTTCAGGTATATGTATTTGCAGATCTTGGGGTTTGATAAATTTAATTAATACTCACTTTAAAAAAAATATTTTAGATTAAATAATTAATAGGAAAGTAAAGAACTATTGAAAGAATTGCTGCTATGGGAAATGTTAAAAGCCATATTGAAACAATTTTCCACATACCTTTACGCGTTGGAGCACGTCTAGCTTTTGCTAAACCTACTAATGATGCGACTAACATATGCGATCCAGATAATGGAATACCTAATATTGTTCCAAAAAATAAAATGACAGCGATAGGAATTTGGGCTGCAAAAGCTGTGCTTGGATGTAATTCGGTAATAGTTCCTACGTTTTTTATAACACCTCGTCCCAGTATCACTAGACCACTTGCAAGGCTAAATCCAGTTATAATTAACAGTATACTGAGATCGACACCAATCCCCACACCTGCTACAATTCCTACGGCGTTTGAGCAATCATTACCGGCTCTAGAAAAAGCCGTCCAACAGATGACACCTAATAACATATACGAAAAAAACTTTTCTGACCTTTCGTAGCTTTTAAACCCAGAAAGTTTGGGTGTTATAACTTTATGGATTATTTTATATGCGTAATATGTTACAATAAATCCTATTACTGGAGATAATAACCACCACATCCCCAATTCTAGAATTGTTGGCCAATTTACACCAAAAGGACCCCCCAATAAGAATCCTACTCCAATTATAGCACCAATTGTAGCATGAGTAGTAGAAATAGGTAATCCAAACGCAGATGACAAAATCAACCATATTGCTGTAGAAATCAATATTGTCATAACCATGGCGTTATCGATTTCGATGGTAGATGAAAACAAGTTCTCCCCAACAGTCTTACTTACTGCGCTGCCTAACAATACAGCTCCAAGAATTGAGAGAATAGTGGCCAGAATAAGTAGTTCTTTCATCTTTAAAGTTTTAGAACCGTAGACAGTTGCCATTGTCTCATCGTTAGCGCCTATTCCGAAGCTGATTATTATAGAAATTATCAAAAAGATAATTATTATAAATTCTAATGCCATTTTGTCCAACCTTCCCTTTTTATCTGCTTGGATATTTAATAATTAAACCTCTTAAATAATCAGAGACTTCTTCTGCCCACTGTGCTATTTCGTATATATATGTCACCAATTTTGAAGTTAGGTAGATTCTTGTTGGGTTATCTGTCTTTTTGAACACTACTTCTAATAAATCGAATTTAGCTTTGCGAGCTTTTCTTCTTGCTGCTTCAATTTCAAATGTCTTATCATATGCCGCTTTAAAATCAGTTTCAATGAGAGTAGCACAATTCAATAGTTCTTCAACAGTTTCCACTGTAAAATCGGTCAAATCATTGAAATCTTTTTTTACATCTTCATAAAGATCAAATGGAAAGACAGCAAAAAATCTGGCAAAAAATTCTATTTTATCATTAGTCTCATCGAGCATCATTAAAATATTATATCGGTCTTCTACCAAAAAAGGAAGTGCTCGTTTGTCTCTAAAAAGAACTTGAACATATTTTTCTTTAATTCTATCACACTTTTTTTCTCCTTGAATTACCTTCTCTAAATCCTTTTTCTTTAATTTATTGTTAATGAATAGGTTAACTAATTCATGCAAAGTTAAAATATTATTTAGCGATTGCGATAAAAATTCTCTGTTAACCTCATCTAACTCGTTTATCTTTTCTTTAAACAATTTCATTTAATTCACATCCAAAATTTAACGAATCTCTTCTTAAGAAATAATTATATTATTTTATATCTTTTATTAAATAAAAAAGCTTATACCTTTCGAATAAGTTGAAGTTATACATGATTGTGAAAGATAAAAATAAGCCTTTTTTTGTTTAGATTATTCTTTCAAATTAAGATTGAACGAGTTTTTATAAATTTAAAAGTGAGTTTGAGTGCCCGCTGTCGAAATAAATCTAGAAGATATTGTATTTGACCCAATAGTTCAATCTTATTGTAATAATTCCAATTATAAGTGTCCTAACTATGGGCATTCGTGGGCATGCCCGCCAGAGGCCCCTTATCTTGAAGAAAAAGTTTCCCAGTACGAAAAATTCTTTCTAATATATTACGAATTCAATTTAAAAGAGTATGTAGAAAGAATTAAATTAAATTTTCCAAAACGCAGCGAAGAAAAGATAAGAAATTCATTTTACCGTAAAGATATTGTCAGAGATTATTTAGGAAAAGAAGTTAATACTTTTTTACAAAATTATAGTGAATCCTACAACGAAAAGCTAGTTTTATGGGACGGATATTGCAGAATTTGCTTTAAAGAAGGGAAAAAATGCACTTATGATGATGGCATACCTTGTCGTTATCCAGATAAAAAAAGATTTTCGATGGAAGCAGTAGGGATAGACGTCGACAAAACAGTTAAAAGCTTCGAGATTGAAATAGAATGGCCTCCCGTTAATTTTGCCTACCGATTTGGATTAATTTGCTTTAAATAAAATATATAATTTTTATAATTAGATGAAAAAAAATGGATTTTCCGAAAAGATTTAAATATTCCGAAAATATATATAACTTATGACAACACAAGATAAGTCTATTGTTGGAAAAAAGGGAGAAATTCTTCCTAAAAAACCACTAAGAGAAATATCTGGTATTAAAGCTGGAGATGAGATTTTAATAGAAGCCCATCCTGGCGAATTAATAGTTAAAAAAATTTATTCTATTGAAGATTTGTTAGAGATGCCTATTATTGCTGAAGGAACAATGGAAGAAATAGAAAGAGAGATTGAAGAAGAAGGTAAGCAACAAGAAAAGATGACGGATTAATGAAAACCCAGAGACTTATTTTGGATACCTCTTTTATTCTTCCATTGTTTGGAATAAAATTAAAGAGTTTAACAAAAATAAATGAAGGATTAAAACTTATTTGGGGGGAAGGATTAGACGATTTTGAAGTTTACCTACCATCCGTTTGTCTCATTGAAAGCCTTTATAAATTAATTCATGAATATAAAAAAAATAATAATTATAAAATTTTAAAAAGATATCCTTTAGCAATTCCTACAATAATAACATCTCAGAATGTTAAGATTTTTAATTCTTATATCGATTCCACAGCAAGTCAAATTGCTATAAAAATCCGACACGCAGGTCATTCTGATATGATGGATTGTTGGATCGCAGCAAGTGCTGCGGCCCTAAACGGGATTCTTTTAACTGAAGATACCCTCTTAAAAGAGATAATAAAAAGTGTTCCAGAAACTAAATTTCTATCAATTTGGTCCTGGAAAGAGTTAATAGATGTAATACTTTAAAAAAGAAGTAGAAGTGAAATTTTACTTTTCTGTAAAGTTAAATTCATGGTGAGAACTTATTATTTTTGATAAGAAGAAACATGTGCAAGTTAGACCATTAAATCAATCTAATCGTAAGTGGGCAATGAATTTAATAAAAGAAGTGTGGATATCAACAAAGATCGTTTCGAAAGGAAAAGTCCACGATACTAATGAACTTCCTGGAATAATCGCTTTACATAAAAATCATAGAATAGGTTTGCTAATTTATAACATTATCGGCGACGAATGCGAAATAGTTTCATTGAATAGTTTGAAAGAAAATATTGGAATTGGAACCGCATTATTGAAAGAAATTGAGAGTTTTTCTACTTTAAAAAGTTGTAAAAGATTATGGGTTATAACCACAAACGACAATACCGATGCTCTTCGTTTTTATCAAAGAAAAAGTTTTAAAATTGTAGCAATACATTTAAATGCTCTAGAACAATCTCGGAGACTAAAACCCGAAATTCCTTTTTTAGGATCAAATGATATTGAAATGCGAGATGAAATAGAACTAGAAAAAACTCTATAATCCTGAACAATGCATAAAAAAAGTAAAAAAATAAATAATAGTTTAAAACAAATCTTCGTCCAGAACAATCGTATCGTTTCTATTTGGTCCGATGGATATTATAGCGATATCTGTTTTAAGTTCTTCCTTAATTGACTGAAGATAAATTTTCATTGTGTTTGGTAAAGAATCGTATCCTTGGTTAGCAATTTCAGACCATTCTTCACTTGATTTTTTTTCCCAGCCTTCAAATTCTTTATAGATAGGTTTACACTTTTCAATAATTTCGTGTTGAATTGGCCAACTTTCAAGAATCTGTCCGTTTAATTCGTATCCAGTACACATTTTTATAGGCGTTATCCCGTAAAGCGCATCTAATAAAGTAATAATTATTCTATCGATTCCGTTTATCATAATGCCGTACTTGATGTTAAATAAGTCAAGCCACCCCACCCTTCTTGG
>JAUWNA010000032.1 GCA_030612905.1 Promethearchaeota archaeon | reverse complement strand
TTGGAAAAACCGCGTTAAAAAATGACTTTAATTTGAAAATAAATTTTGAACATTCTACTAATTTTAGATTGATTTAAAATATGGAAGATCAAAATAACGTTAAAAAGCAAATGGTACTCTATTTTATTTTTGCCGCTTGCATGATTATTTTAAACTATATTATTCAAAAGACAAACCAAATCGTTATAGCACCTTTTATCTGTGGAAGTTTTGGAAGTATAGAATTTTTCCAAATGTTTTATTGCTCTACTAGTCCAAATATGTCTGAATTAATGGGCTCGATTGCAGCAGTAGGGATTACGTACATAATTAAATTTTTTCTAGATAAGTATATAGTTTTTAAAAAATCAAGCTTAAAAATCAAAGAAACTTCACAGGAGTTTTTTAAGTACTTTGGATTCGCGATCTTAACAACAATATTAAACATAGGAATTCAATTTATCTTAACCAACGTTTTCAATGCACCTTTAGAAATTTCTTTTGTGATAGCTTTATCTATTGGTTATATTACAAAGTTCTTTCTGGACAAAAAATACGTCTTCACAAAAGAATATTAACAAGCATCAAAAGCTAATCAGAATTTTTTGCTTTCAAACTAAAAATTAATAACAATAACAATGCCTAAGGTTAATGTAATATAGCTTGGTTTAATTCTGATTAACAATTTTCATTTTGACAAGATTATAATTTTAATTACAACTAGAAAAATTTAATAGACCAAAAATTGTTTATAATATTATGGCAGAGGAACAGAGAGATCAAAAAGAAGAAGATGCGTCGATGGTAGACGCGTTAAGTTCACTTGGTTGGATCGAAGAGAATGATTTGGAAGAGGAAGCTCCCCTTTCAGAAGAAGAAAGCCTCACAGAGCAATTGAATCTCTTTATAGAACAGAATAAACAACTAAACGAAGAAATCAGTAAACTTAAAGAAGAAAACGAAAGTCTTAAGCTTGCATCTGATGCTCTTTCTCAAGAAAAGGAAAAAGCCCTTCAATTGACTAATGAAACCAATTCGACAATAGAAGATGTCCTTCAAATAGTTGTTCAAAAAGATGAAGTTATAAATGAGCTCGAATCAAAAATTCAGTTATTAAGCGAAGCCACAATAAAGGATTCTGAGATAAGTAATTCAATCGAGAGTAAAGAACAAGAAATTGAAACGCTGAAATCTCAGTTAGGAGATAAAAACCAACAAATTCAAGAATTAGATTTCTCGAATAAAGAAAAAAACCAAACTATCCAAGATCAAACTAACAAGAACAACGAGTTAAATAGTGCTATAAACGATCAAAATCAGAAAATTCAAATCCTTACTTCAGAATTAGAACAATTGAAGTCCGAGGAATCGGCGAGTAAAGGGTTAGTTGAACGACTACAGGAAAAAGACAACAAAATTAAAGAAATGACGGAACAAATCCAATATTTAGAGAATGACACGGTTCAAAAATCAAAGTTCGAGAAAGTCACGATATTAATAGAGAAGAAGGACGAAATTATTACTGAAAAAGAAAAAGAAATCTTTAAACTTGAAAGCTCGCAACAATCTTACAATCAATCGATAAAAGATATGCAACAGAAACTTGAAACTTTCAGTTTAGTAAAAAAAGATGTAGAGAAAAAAGAAGAACGGATTAATAATTTAGTACTAGAGCTTGAAAAATTAACTCAAAAAAATATTACAAATGAAGAATTTATTAATCAAATTCAATCGAGACTAGAAGAATCCCAAGAAAAATCTGGCAACAGTGTTGGGAAACTCGAATTAGAAATAATAAATTTAAGAAATGTCATTGACGAACAAATAGCCGAAATAAAAGTCTTGAGGGAAAATGGAAATAAATTAAAAGACAAGTTATACGAGGCGGAACAAATCGAAGACAGGATTCTAACCGAAATGCAAAAAGTTAAGGACGAAAAACTGAAGCTTGAATCCAAATACGAGTCCAAAGATAGTGAGATAATTGAGTTAAAGAAAAAAATTAAAGTTATGCGTAGAGATATTAAAAAATCTTAAACCTTTTAAAATTCTTAAATTTGTAAAATTAAATTAAAAAAAGATAAAAAAATTGTATTAAATTCGGGCTTATTTCTCTCTCCACTCTATACCACACTCCCCACAATGGTACTTCTTTCCGTATACTCGTGGGTAGTCTAATACTATGTTGCTTTTGTCAACGCTTTCGTGAATCATCGTCTTATTTTCGTTGTTACATTTTGGACACCTTCTACGTCCTTCAGGTTTATCAACGGTTAAAAGAGAATCGTCACTTCGTCCAGGGATTCCAGGACTGGCACTAGAAGCACTTTGTGCTTTAATATGAGCAATATCTGCTTTTATGTCGTCAGGAGTGACCTCTTTAATTTCTGATTTGAGTTCTGGTTGAATTTCTGTTGCGGCTTTATCGGCTTCTGTTTCGGGTTCCAACACAGATTCGGCTCTAAATTGGACGGCGTCCGATTCCTTATAATCTACACCTCTATCTATCGCTGTGAGAAATTCGCTATCGTCCCCTTCTTCAAAGATCTTTTCATTTTGGGCACCAGCTCTTTCAGCATCAATGTGTCTAGCCCATTGACCCGCTTTAACTTTTTCTTTTACGTTGCACGTACTTCCTTGCCAGATGTAAACTTTATTACCTAAATCAGCAATAAAACAATCTTCTGACTCTAAAGAATCTTTAGCGAATGGGACTTGAATCATTTTCATAGTGTTAATTCCATCAAACTCTTCAGCTGAAACGCGATATAGAACGTTCTTCCACTCTGAGAATCCAGCAAAATCCCCCGTAGATACATCTTTGAGAAGAGTTTTTGCGTAATTCTTTTCAACAACCTTCATAGCACCCATAGAATTTATTGTTTTCATAAATTCAGATGTTTCTTGTTTTTGGTCAATAGTTATTATTTTTGCAGCTCCACCCCGTTGTTGGTCCAAAGTTCGAGCTTGTGCTGCCCCAGCGGTCTTTTCATCTATGCTACATTTACTTCCTATCCACACGTAAATTGTTTTATCGTCGTCCACGATGTATGTATCTCCGGTACTAAAAACTGGTTTCTTAATTTCTTTTAAATTACCTTGATCTACTAGATAAAGAATCAAATTTCTTCAACTTTTATTTTAAAAATTTTTATATTAAATATAAACTCAAGCTTTTTAATTACTTGCAAAAAATGACTAAGTCAAGTGATATAATATGTAAAAAACATCTGGGTTCGATTAATAATCTACGAGTGCAAGCTTAATTCGGTTGACGAATTCAGTAATCTGTGTAAGATCGATAGAACAATATGCAATTCGAATTCCGTTAATGTTATCATTTGGTTTTTCTATGGGAATAACACCTACTTTATATTTTTTTAAAAGGTGATCTGCAAAATCGTTTGCGCGCAATTTTTTAGGGTTTAGATTCACAAAAACAAAGAAGCCTCCTGCGTTTGGATCTACTGAAATGTCAGAGCTTTTTATTTTTTTAAGTTCAGCATTAATTTTTTCGTATCTTGCTTTAAGGAGCGTTATTACTTTATCTCTTTTTTTAATTAAACCATCAGTTCCGACATCCTTAAAGAGATTTATAATTAGGCTTTGATAAAAATGATTAGAATTTGAAATCGTAGTTCTAACTAAACCAGATAATTTGTTATTAATCTCTGTTTTTAAAATATCTAGCTCTTCTTCGCTGTTTACCCAGTTTGGTTTTAATCCAATCGTAACGAACCCAATGCGTCCGCCATACAGTAGAAATTCCTTAGTTATGCCATCTATTTTTATAGGGATTATATCCTCTTCTAAATCGTGTAATTCATAAAAAATTGAGCGGTTTATTACGTTATTAGAATAGATATATGGCTCGTAAGCATCGTCAACAAGGACAATAATAGGTTTTGAAATATCTTTTTGAGCTAGCTTTAAAACATTAATAATTTCCTCAAGTTCTTCTTTTATGGGAACATATCCCGTAGGGTTATTAGGAAAACCCAAAATTAGAACAATTTTTTCTTGAATTTTTGAAACTTCGTAAATAGCGTCTTTTAATCCTTGAACATTAAATTTACTATTAATAAAAAATTCAAAAGATTTAATTTTTGCACCAAGTAGGGTCTCAATTATGTTATCGTAGTTTCCCCATCTTTTATTTGTGGAAATAATGTAATCTCCTGAATTCAGGAGCAAACTACAGCATAAAAATATTCCATTTGTCAAACCAGAAGTTATCACTGGCGTTGAAATATACTTTTGAAGTTTATTAAACCTTGCTTTTTCTACGGTTTTATCAATAAACGATTTTTCAATGATCCAATTCTTCCAGATTATTTTTAGCTCTTCAAGCCCAGAGATTTTAGGATATGGTACGATCTCATTTATATTAAACTTTGTATAATTCTTGATATCTTCTAAATAACAAGGAACCCATTCTGAAGTGCCTCCTTCAATAAAATCTTTTTCGTAACCGAAAGCCGACCCAAGCGTACCCATTATTTCTGCTTCCTTTTTAGCTCTTCCAGCCCAATAAAAAACGCCTTGAGGTAAATAAATACGTTTTCCTAGCTCTGATAAAGCGCTATAGAGAGGAGTTTTTTTAATAATTTCAAATTCCATGATTATCAATTGTAATTATTTATGGAATAAAAGTTTTAAACTCATTTTACTATTTTTATAATTTTATAATGACATAAATTTTTTCAATACAATTAAATAGAGCTAACATATTTATTCTATTTGGTGCTATTATATGATTTCTAAAATAATTGGATACTTTATTTTTTTCTTGATGGGGTCAATATTGCTAATGTTTTGGGCAGAGAAAAAAGAAAGAAAAAAACCCTTTTTCTATTCTTTTCCAATTATTTTTTTCATGCTTATTATTTTATTTTTTATGGATTATTTTGTAGTATCTCCTTTTGATATGATAATTTCATATATCATTAATTCAATTATAGGCGCATTTTTAATATCAAAGTTTTATGAGTTAGATTTTATATCTTCTCTTAAATTTTCTAGTTGGTTTGTATTTGGCATATCTATCTTGTTTTATTTTATATTGTTAGGCGTAGGACTTATGATAGGTTGGTTTTTATCTCCATTCATTTAATTTTTTTAATTTCTGAATTTAATAGGAAATTTAAAACCTTAATACTAAATTTAAATATAAAAAAGATATATAACCTCATATAAATAAAGAAAAAAATTTTTGAGGAATATTAATAAAAAATGTCAGAAAAAAAAGAAAATATTGAGGAGACCAAACCAATAGAGAACTTGCTATCTAAAGGTTGGAACGATTTTGTTTCTAACATTACAGAAGGATACAATAAATTCCAAAATAGTATTGAAGAAATCTCTAAAAAAAATACTGAGTCATGGAATCAAAATCAAGAAAAGATCAACAAATTCCTTAAAGATACCAAGGAAAACTGGGATGTTACTTTAACAGAATGGGGCAAGGAATTCAAAAATACTCACAAAGACAACAAAGAATTGTGGAATAACAACTTAGGAAAAATTAACGCGTATTTCAAAAATACTCAAGAAACTTGGGATAAAAAACTGAAAGAATGGACTGTTGATTTAGAGAAAAGACAAATCGAGAATAAGGAACAATGGGAAGCGAGAAAGCAGAAAATTAACCAAGATATACAAAATTGGCAAAAGCAAACGAAAAAAGATTGGAATAAAGGTCTAAAATCATTCCGAAGAGAGATGATAAAGGGTTCTTACATGTTTTTAGTATTTATGATTCCTATCTTGATTGTCTTCGTGATTATTATGTATTATCTCACTCAATTCTTGCCGTCATAAATTTAATATTGATTTATCTATTGATATGATAGAAATTCTCGTATTTTCGTTCTTAATAGCGTTAACTGGAGCCCTATCTCCAGGCCCCCTTTTGACATTTACCATTTATAGGTCGCTTAAGCAAAAAAGGGGTTATTTAGCGGGTATTTACATCATTTTGGGCCATGCTACAATCGAGTTTGTGTTAATCATTGCTTTACTTGCTGGTTCATCCTTCTTTTTTCAAAGTATCGTTTTTCTAACGTTAGTCGGAACTATTGGAGGATTCTTTTTAGTAATTTTCGGAATAGTTGTTATAAGAGATGTATCAAAAACTAATTTTGATGCGACTTTCACTTTCGAGAAAGGCACAGTAAAGGGCTTTAAAGGGAATAGCTTTATTGGAGGAATTGTCGTTAGTTTATCAAACCCATTTTGGACCTTTTGGTGGGCAGTTATCGGCTTAGGTTTTATGGTAAGTTTTAACATCTCCTTTGCAAATCCACTTGGCATCTTATTGTTTTTTATAGGTCATGAGTTAGGAGATATGATTTGGTACCTGCCTCTCTCTACCTTCGTCTACTATGGAGGGAAATCTTTAAACCCTAAAGTCTATAAATATATTTTGCTCGTTTGCGGTGCGTTTATGATAATATTTGGTATTTATTTAGCTTTTAATATAATTTTTAATCCCCCATCAATTTAAATTTGACTTCTTATAAGCTTAAACTAATAGCATTAGGCGCTTTCAGTATCAAACATATAAAATGTAGAATATCCTAATATCACTCAGATATATATAATAAATATCAGCTCTCTTCTTACAAATAAGAATATAAATTTCGATCGGATTAAGAGTAAAAATATTTCTGTATTAAACTATTTCAAGTATCTTGTTATTTCAATTGAAATGATTTTCTGATTATTTAATTTAATCGTATAAAAACCGACACCAAAGGAATTATGAACGAAAAACAAATGATTAATTGCCCTGTATGCGGGATAAAGTTTATTCCTAGAACATTTTACCCCGAAGAATCTATCTTTTCTACGCACGATGGAAAAAAACTATCAGGCTTTAATGGATATATAAGTTCCAGAACAGTAAAACCCCCAGAAGTTATCCTAAGTACATGGATAACATATTGCCCTTCATGTAATTACATTTTAAAATTTGTAAAAGAAATTGTAAGGAAAGAAAAGATAATTTCTAAAAACAAAGAATCAAAAGAAGTTAGAGAAAAATATAACAGCTACTACTTTGGATTCCCTTACGGAGATTATTCACAACACCTAAAAGAAATAACTGGGAAAGTTAAAAGCAAGATCGATACCGAGTTAAAAAATTTAAATTTCGAAGTCTGGGAAAATTTATACGCCATTGACGATAATTTTAAGTTTCTTGTACGCTTTTTTGCCAATTTAGAGCATTATTTTTCCCAGTCAGGAATGGGAAACGATAAAAACATGTCGAATAAAATAAAAAGGCTAAAGCTTCCAAAAGACATTGAAATCTCATTAATTCAATTAAACAACATCAAAGATGGGATTGTTAAAGGAGACTACGAACTTTCAGATGACGACGAAGAAAATATCGATAATATCCTCGTTGATTTCGTTTTATTCTTAATTAAAAAACATGTAAGTCCTTTAATTAGTAAAAAACAACTTGAAGAAGGGTATGAGTTTATTAAATTTGAAGATTTTGAATTCCAAATAAAAAATTATTTGGGTAATTACTTGTATTCTAATTTTAATAACGATCCCTCTTCTAACAAACAAATTCGTTTATTCATGAATAATTTATTCAAAGAGATTAACATCTAACCTCTCTTTTTCTATTATCAAACTTTAGTGGAAAATATTTTTATACGAAAATGTCATAATTTATCTTGATATGTCAAAATTAGCAGATACAGGATTGATATTACCTATAATTGGAACCTTTTTAATTGTATTATCTTTGATTCTATCAATATTTATAGCATCTCCGAACTTATTTTTTGTTATTCAAATTAGTGGATGGATTCTTTTTTGTATTGCATTAATATTATTAATAATAACTAAAGATGTATATCATATAATCAAACTGAAAAATAATTTCCCTCTAAAATTAGAACATTTAATTATATTTATTTGTGCGAATACAATAATGATAGCTTTTTTTCTCTTTGTCGACATAAATATTTACAAGTATACAGGTAAATTTACATATCTTTCGATCCAATGGTCCATTGTTTTCTTTGGAGGAGTATTTATTTCATACTATTTAAAAAATAAAAAACCCAATTAAAAAATACTCGCAATATTAAAGCTGAAAAAAAGAATTTAATATTGTAAATATCAAAGATGTTTTGGTAAAGATATTTTATGATTTTCCACGAATTAAACAAGCATTTATGCGCGTTGTGTTATCGCAAGGGATGTTTTAAGTGTATCTCGTGATGCTATTTATTCGCTTTCAAATAATCCTATATTAGGGTCTAGAAAAGCGTTCTGGCACATAGGACATGAGTTATATTTCGCAAGCCAATCCGCAACGCACAAATAATGATAGGTGCTGTTACAAAAAGGGCAAGTAATTAATTTATCTTTGGCAAAATTTATGAGTTTATGACAAACAGTACATTGAACATTAGATACTGATACTCCCTCTCTTAATTTAACCTTATTGGATAGTATTTCTTCTATTTTTGAGAGTTCTACTTGATATAAACCAAGACTGCTTGTCAATTGATTAATTTTTGAATTAATTTCGGAAATCCTTTCTCTAAGTTCATCTTCAGACAATTTATTTGCTAAAAAAGACGATAAAGCAAAATTTAAAGGTAATCCTTCGAAATTCTCGGTTTGTTTAGTGATTTCAGTAATTTCAGCAAATAAAATTGATTCTTTATCAATCAAATCCTTAAAACTTTTAAAAATCTTATTCATCAAAACTGTTAATAAGAAAGTGAGCTGTTGCTTCTTGCGATTGAAATTATCTTCCCAATATTTGATTATTGAATACATCTCTATATTGCTTTCCTTGTAAGTATCCAATTTAATAAAAACTTCTTCTTTAATTTGTTCAATTTTTATTTTATAATTAGTTAATAAGTCTCTTATTTCTCTTAGTTGCGGTAATTCTTCTCTAATGATAATAGATGTCTCATCTTCGTATGAGTTAATTAATTTATTCACTTCCGCAATTTTTTCGTCAACAAAACTTCTAACATCTACTCGTAATCCCTCATCTTTAATATTATTAAGATAATTTATGTATTCCTCCTTGCGTCGAATAATTTCAGATATAATATTTGCCAGGGTCTTTTTTAAATTTGTTGTAATAGATTCATATGGTTTTAATATTTTATCAAAAGTTAATATCCATGTGTCAATTTCGTCAATTTTTAATGCAAAATCATCCACTTTATCGTAGTTTGAATTCACGATTTTTATGAATTCCTCTGAGTCACTTACGTCATTTATCGCCCCTTGAAATTTCTTATCTATGCCCTTAAAATATAAATCAACGATTTGAGGGAGAAATTCACTGAATTTTTGCTCCATAACGCTGTCTAAATCTAGTTTACCCTGTCCATTTCCAGTTAAATCGTATTGCTTATCTAAATCTTCAAGTTCTTGCAAATTTTCTTTTAGCTTATCTTTTATTAATGAAATTATAATTGGACGCATTTTATCCCTTAATCTTTGCACTGACTCTTTCCTTTCAAGGACGTTTACAAATTCCTCTCCTTTATATTCTTCAAATATCTTATTTTGATGTAGTAAATAAATTAGATCACCGTAAAAATCCTTTTTTCCATCTGATTTACTTAAAAAAAACTGGTAAAGCTCATCGAAATGAAATGTTAATAAAGTTCCTTTACGTGATTTTATTTTTTTGTTTGTTTTAGCCTCAACTAAGCTTTGTATGTAGATGGGGAGCTCTTGAATTTCTTTCCAATTATTCAAATCATCTGGAATAAGGTTTAATTTAAAAGATAGGTTTTTTATTTTATTTGCTTCAATCCATAAAGATATATCGTTATCGTAATTACGCTCTATCTTTACTGAAAAATTCTCTAATTTAAGGATAAATTCGTCAAGGTTATTAATAGGCTCCTTACAAATTGTTAAATAATTATCAATTAATCCTCCATTCTTTACGATTCGCTTCACATTTCTACAATTTGAGCTTAAGTTAGATAAATTACTAGAGATTAGTTTTAACTCGTCAATAATTAATGCTTTTAAAGAATAATAATCCTTTATTGTTTGAGAAAATAAATAATTCTCGCAAAAAGATTTAATTTCATTAAAGTATTCTGTGAAAGAGTTGATAACATCAAGCTTAAATTCAGATTTAAGGAAATCTTCCATCTCTTGTGATTTTGTATCATCCGATTTAAGGATAGAAATAGAATTTTTAATATTTAAAATTTCTTCTTTACTATATCCTTTTATTTCTCTATAACCTTCAAATATATTACCAAATAGACGCAAATAAAAACACCAAATTAATTAGATTAACTAACAAGTAAAAAAATATATCATTTAATAAAATTTTTTACAATAATAAGCGAGAAATAACTTTTAAAAAACTCTTTTTTATTCCCCTAACTCCTTTATCTCAATCAATTTTTCTTTAGTACCTTCTTGGGTAATTATGAGTAAATCTATTCCATTACCGCTCATAACGTCTCTCTTGATTGAATTTCTTATCACCTTTTCGACGAGCTTAACGCCATCTTAGACAGTCATGTCTGGTTTATATTCTGCTTCCAAAATCCCCATAGAAAGGAGCATACCCGTTCCAGTTGCACCAAAATCCTCTGGAATTAACGACCCAAGTGCATCTAACGTGTACAATTCTGGTCCATCTTTATCTATTCCCGCAATGATTAAATTTGTATAAAAAGGAGCCATTTTTCGAGAATACAACATATTAGAAATCATTTTAGCTACGCTTCTTGTGCTAATTCTATCGTAAGCATCTAATTCATATAACATGCTTTGAGCTTTTATCACCCTAACGACAAATTGAAAATCACCTATTAAGCCATAAGCTGCCAAGCCAACATGATCTGTAATCTTAAATAATTTTTTTGTGGATTTATTTATTACAGTATAACCCCAGGTTGCCCTGCGATCGTTTCCTAGCACTACTCCATTTTTACACTTGATAGCTACTGCCGTTGCGCCTGGTACCATTATTTGTTGAGACATATCATTTTACCTTTCAAAAACTAATTTTAAGAAATAATAAATTATTATTGTTAATACTATTAAAAAAGTCAGAATTAATTAAAATTT
>JAUWNA010000412.1 GCA_030612905.1 Promethearchaeota archaeon | reverse complement strand
AAATTTTAATTTATATGATTCTTTTTTAATTTTATCAACAATACTATATATGTTAATTATTTTATAAACTGGGAAGCAAAAAATGGCTCGAATGCATTCAAGAAAGAAGGGTAAGTCCGGTAGTACTCGCCCAGCGAGATTAGAGAAGCCCGTATGGGTAGAACTCTCTTCTGAAGAAGTTGAAAACGAAGTTGTTAAACTAGCTAGGAAAGGGTTTTCTCAATCGTTAATAGGCGTGAAATTAAGAGATGGTCATGGTGTTCCATTAGTAAAAGTAGTTACGGGTAAATCAATTAATCAGATTTTTAAAGAACATGATATTGAAGCGCCACTTCCAGAGGATCTAACTAATTTAGTGAAAAAAGCGCTCAATCTTAGAAAACACTTAGAATCAAACCATAAGGATATTGATTCACGCAAAGGGCTCCAAAGGACAGAAAGTAAGATATATCGCTTGATTAAGTACTATAAATCAAAAAAGGTAATGAAAGCAGATTTTAAATACGACCCAGAGAAAATCAGAACAATCGTTATGAGGTAAATGTAAATTATGAGTCAAAAAGTTAGGAAAAAGAAAGCTAAACTAAGGAAAGTATCATTTAAGGATAAATCTTGGTTTTCAATAATTGCTCCAAAGAGTTTCGACTTTAAACCCATAGGAGAAATTATCGGGATGGAGAACAATTTAATCGGAAGAACGCTCGAAACTTTATTGTATGATTTCACAAATAGTTATAACGATATTAGTTTAAAATTAAAATTTAAAGTAGTTAATATTAATACTGAATCAAATCAAGCTCAATCCATATTTTTGGGTCATACTTACACTAATGATTATGTAAGATCATTAATTGGAAGAGGGAGTTCTAAAATACAAACAATAATGAACTTAACAACAAAGGATAACTATGTCTTCCGATTGACGACAGTGTGTACGACAATACAAAGGGCTCGCAGTTCACAACAGATTATAATTCGGAAAATTATTAGGGAAATTTTAAAAGAATTTGCTAATTCGCTTAATCACGAGAAGTTTATAACAGGTATGATTTATTCTGAATTCTCTAATCAGATTAAACGAATAGCCAAAACAATATATCCCCTTTCAAGTTCTAAAATAATCAAGAGTAAGTTAGTTAGTGTTCCTGAAGGAGGAGAAGATAAGATTTATATCGCAAAAGACGAAGAATTTGAAGTTGTTGAAGTCGAAGTAAAGAGATCCCGAAAAAGCGATATAAAAAGAACTGAAAGAATTAATGTTAAGAAGTTTACTCGTTCGAAAAACACCAGACAAACCAAAGTACCGGCTCCTGAAACGAAAAAAGAAACCAAAGTACCAGCTCCTGAAACGAAAGAAGAAAGTACTGAATAAACTTACTTTTAATAAATAAAAAATTATATTTTTTAGAAATTATTGATCAAATTCATTAATCACAAGATCATCAAGATGAATTTTTAATGACCGATAGGGTTTTAAATCCCCTGAGAATTCTTTTTTTAATACTTGTTCTTCGGATATTTTTTCTACTAATTGTTTAAATATTTCTTTAATTTTAACGATATCTCCAGATGCGATAAAATCTAAAGAATAATCGTTGATATCACTATACAATATTAATTTTTTGCAACCGTTGTCTTCTAAATCATTAAAATGGATTTCTTTTATATTTGTCTTCGCTCGAATTTGGGTGTTCATGGCGATGGTTGCTAATCTTGCTGAAAGATTTGAACTAAATAAATCAACATTCTCAGGAGTAATATCTCTATGAAAATTATTTAGAAGCGTTTGATCATACAATTGAGAAATTATAGGTAGCCCTTGAGTTGATATTCCGCAATAAATTATCTTGTTTTCAGTATCAACACATTTCATTTCGATATTCTCATCTTCTAAGGAGGTTCGATATTTATCCCATAAATACCCCGTAATTAACTTAATAACTTTTGAGAATTCCGATTTTTTAGATGCTTCTTTAATCTTTTCTGGAGTTTCGTAATTGGCAGAAACTTTTTCAATATATTCAGCCATAATTTTATTGACTTCTTCAGAGTTCGACAAAAAGTCGCCAGTAATACAAAAAAACAGATTTTGGTCGCTTTCTGTGATGTTATGTTTAATTATCATTCGTTCTTTCCCAGTCTCTCCTTCGAAATAGATATTAGTTAAGCGCCAAAAATTTTTTGGATTAATACTGCTAATTAACATTTCTACAAATAATACAATCTCAAATGAAGGATATTTGTTCTCGTTCGAAACATACAATACTTCATCATCTAAAATGATGGCAAACCCGGTTATCATAGAAAATATCGCTACAGAAATAATAGATTGATAGTTAAGCTCTTTCTTAAAGAACTAAAAATAAAGAATATTTTAATTTGTTTTAGAAAAATTAAATTTAAATAAAAGAAATTTAAGATACATTTTAATTTTAGTAATTTTAATTATTTTCGAACTTATATAACAAATAACTTTTAATAATTTCAAAAAATATAATTAAAATAATTGAAGTTTAAGAGTATAGTTTAAAAAATCTATCCTTTGAATAGTATTGATTATTAATTTGGTAAATTAAATGAAAATTCTGAGAGTAATTGAAAAGAAAAAAATTCACCAAGCAGCAGAACTACTGTTAAATTCTAAAGAAGCTATTGTTTTATCTGGGGCGGGAATTTCTACAGAATCTGGAATTCCTGACTTTAGAGGGGAAAATGGCATTTGGAAGAAGTTTCCGATTGAAACATTTGGTACGTTGGAAAGCCTCCTAAAAAATCCCGCCAAATTCTGGGAGTTGGCACAAAAAGTTGCCCCAAACCTATTCAAAGCAAAACCCAATCCAGGACATCATGCTCTTGCAGAACTCGAGAAGATGGATTTAATTAAAGCTGTTATTACTCAAAATATTGATGAACTTCATCAAAAAGCGGGATC
>JAUWNA010000427.1 GCA_030612905.1 Promethearchaeota archaeon | reverse complement strand
GAATTTTACGACATCTTGTGCATGAAGGATTTTTAGAAGTAATTGAGGGAAAAAAACCAAAACAATACAAAATTTCTAAATTTCCAATTGAAAATAACATGACGTTTGTAGATTATCAATGTGGTGTGTTCGAATGAAATTGAAGATGATAAAAAGGTGTAAAAATTGAGCAACAACAGAAAAAGAGTTGAATGCCCTATATGCAAAAACTATACTTACCGCGTTAGTTGGAAATCACATGAAAACTCTTATCATGTAGGGTATTATTGCCGGAACTGTAAAATACTATATCCAAAAAAAGGAATTAGGTCAGGAACAGATAAATTATATTTAGGATTGAAACAGGTGAGCTAATGAAAAAAATGTGTGAAGAAAAGCAGAAAAAAGTTATCCAAGAATTACAGAAACAGTTAGAAGCTCATTGGAAAAACACTGAAAAAGAGAGAAGAAGAACGCATACTGGTAAAATGTACGAAAAATATATAGAGGAGAAAGGAAATTGAATGATATAAAGATTACGCTTCCAAAAACAACAAAAGGGAGAAAAACAGAAGCTCAGAAAATTAAATATATATCCGATTTACAGGATTTTGCTAACAAACTCATACAAATTCAAGTTAAAATAGCAGGAACTACACATATTAAAGATAAAGATAAAGTATCTGCACGTGGTTGGTGTTATCTATTAGAAGGATTTGGAGTTATAACCAAAGACGAATTCGATCGATGTTTTAAGGTAATTAATCTATGCCGAAAAGAAGGTTATTTACCTATTGATTTTACAGCTCAAGACGAATCCAGAGATTTTCTCAACATAGAAAAACTATCAGAAAAATATAAAGAACCTGTCGATTATATTAATGATTATTTACGATGGGTTAAGAATGCTGATGAACACAAAAAAGACGTTGCTTTTTGGGAATCGCAAGAATATTACCTCCAAATGGTGGTCGAAAAAATAGACGTGAGAAATGTTTTTCACGATATATGCGAAAAATACCATATAGCTGTCTCAAACGCTAGAGGTTGGAGCGATATACTTTCTCGAAACAATTTAATTCAAAGATTTAAAGAAGCCGAAGAAATCGGTCTTATTCCTGTTTTACTTTATTACGGCGATTTCGATCCGGCAGGAATAAAAATTGCTGAAACTTTTTTAAAAAATATTAAGGATTTAGAAAAAGCAACTAAATGGAATCCTGAAAATCTAATAATCGATCACTTCGGATTAACGATTGATTTTATCGAGGAAAACAACATTTTATGGATTGATAATCTGATTACGAGTGGAGGGAGGAATTTAGGGAATCTCTATAACCAATATAAAGAAGAGAAAAAAAACGTGAAGATTTACGATTACGAAATTAAATATATAGAACAAAATGGAATCCGTAAATGCGAAGCCAACGCAATTTTACCTATTAAAAAAATAGCTATAAAAGATTGTGAAAATGTTATTATAAAATATCTTGGTGACGATCCTTTTGAATTCTATGATGAAGCCATTGAGGAAAATCGGAAGGAGATAACTGACTTAATGGAAACTGTTAATTTTAAAGAACGGGTTCAAAAATTAATAGATGATATAAAAAATTCAAATCAAGATTCAAATTAAAAAAAAAGGAGGTGAATAAAGTGGAGATTGAAATGCGAGAAATGTTAATTATGGTAGTTTCAGGATGGATTATAAGTGGTGGTATTTGTATCCTAACTTTAATAACATATTGGTTCGGTGTTTATTCTACTGGATGGCGTTTTGAACTAACGCTATTATTAGTTATAGATCTTGGTGTTCTTGGATTTTTAATAATTCTTACATTGATAATTACTTTTCTAAGTAGATACAAAATTGTCCGAAAAAATTAATTAAAAAAAAGGTGGCCATATAGGTCCATCGACTTAAATATTTTTTTTATAAAAATAAGGAATTAGAGAGAAAAAGAATGGTTCAAAATAAAGAATTGCAAGAATTTGCCGAAATAATTAGAACGATACAAGAGGGATTAAATTGAGAAATTATATAGCTAAAAAAACTGAAAATTTAAGATATATTGTTATTTGTTATTGTATTAAGCGTTTCACTCCATCGTTATATGGAAGGATTGAAACTATTATAACAGATAGATGGGGGGTAGTTCCACGGCCTTCAGTTAGTGTAATGAAAGAAAGGTTTAAGAAAAAAGAACTGATTGGTGCTGAAATTGGAGTGCGACAAGGTATTAATGCTGAAAGTATCTTAAAAGAATTGAATATTAAAAAACTATATTTAATAGATGGTTGGTCTAATTATAAAGGTATTGATGGTATCTGGGGAAATTTAGATAAAGCTTATGAATTAGTTCTTGATAAATTTAAAAAAGACAAAAGAGTACAAATAATAAGAGAATTTTCTGCAAATGCGATAGACAAAATAGAAGACTGTTCTTTAGATTTTGTTTATATCGATGCAAATCATTTGTACGAATATGTTTATCAAGATATTTGCTTATGGTCTGAAAAGGTTAAAAAGGGTGGCGTTGTTGCGGGACACGATATTTATAGTCATATAGGTGTCTCAAAAGCTGTAAAAAGGTTCTGGTACGAAAATGATATTGATATTTCTGTAAGAATACCAGATTGGTATTTTGTTAAATAAAAAAGGTGAATAGGATATAGGAAATAAAGAATATAATGAAATAGGAAAAATAATTTTTCTTCAGGAGAAGGTTTTTTATTGTCCCAAATGTGATAAACGATACGATTATGCTATTCTCTATGATGAATACCCAGATCAACCAAGTTGTAAGATTTGTAATAACAATATGGAAATTAAGATGGCTAGTTTTAGGT
>JAUWNA010000265.1 GCA_030612905.1 Promethearchaeota archaeon | reverse complement strand
CAGAAATCATTACACCAACGATAGCTAGTGTTGTTCTAACTTTATGGCGTGAAAGGTCTTTAAATGCGTATTTAAATACTAATTTAATATTAGTCATTTGAACTAAAAGTTTTCTTTATTTAAATTAAATATTCATAAAGATGAATTTCTTTAAGTTAAAAACATTGTATCTCCTGTAACATTTCCGTTAATATTGTTTTCTTGTAATAATTCTACCAAAATATCGTTAAAATGCTCTGGTAAGTTCATAATAATTAGTTTTGGAATAGAATCTTTAATATCACTTACTTTAATCTGGTTTTTCCCTTGATTCGCAAAAATATATCTAAAAATCATATTTTTACATTTTTCTTTATTTATTTCGGCTTCTTGTTTTCTTCTTATTTGCATGGCTTCTGTTTCTTTTAAGCCTCCTATTTTACCCTCATGGGCTAACTTTCCATCTTTCATGTGATAGACTTTAGTAGCGAATTCAGAAACCGCAGCATCGTGAGATACCGATATAAATGTTGCTCCTTTTTTATTTAGATCTCTTATAAGGTTTAGAATCATAATTCCAGTCTTGGAATCTAAGTCGCCAGTCGGTTCGTCGAGAATTACTATGGCTGGATCGTTAGCAAATGCTCTTGCAATTGCTACTCTTTGTTGTTCTCCACCACTTAATTCTGAAGGAGCATGATGCGAACGTTCTTCTAAACCAACAAGACTTAATAAATCCAAAGCTTTCTTTCTCTTTCCTCGTTTACTTAATTTCCCTGAGAAATGTAGGGGGACCATTACATTTTCTAAAGATGTCATTTGAGGTAATAAATTATAAAATTGAAAGACAAATCCAATTCGTTCTCTTCTTATTTCTGCTAAATCATTATCATTTAGCATAGAAATATTACGACCTTCTAAAAAGATTTTTCCTCTTGTAGGAGTGTCAAGACCACCAATTAGATTCAAGAGTGTTGTCTTACCACTTCCAGAAGGACCCATAATGTCAATGAAATCGCCTTTATCAATTGTTATATCGACACCACGTAGAGCTGCAACGGCAGTTGTCCCTAGCAAATAAGTTTTGTGGAGATTTTCAACAACAATTAGGTGTTCATAATCTTTTCCGACCTCTTTTTGTTGTTTCAATTCTGTTTTTACTTGTTTTCTTTCGTGACGAGATAAAGAGAGCGTTTCTATTTTTTGTTCTTTAATAGAATCTTTTTGCTTCTTTATTTGCCACTTTTTAAAATCTTTATTTACCTTACCTTTCCATATTGCTAATCTTCCCGTTTCTTCTTCGTAATCTTCCATTTCAGGAGTCTTTTTTATGATTCTTGATTCAGACATAAAGTTTAACCCGTTAGAATTAAAAAATTTTAATTTGATAATTATACCTATAATAATCTAAATGTGATCAAATAAATTTTAATGCAGTAAGAAAAAAAAGCATAAAAAGGCTTTAAACCTTAAGGTTCTAATTTATTCGAATATTAAGACATCTTTCATTTCTTTTCAAATCAACTTTAAAAGTATATAGTAATATAGGATATTGACTAAACTCGGGAGTCACTTTGATTGTAAATATTTTAGTACTTTTAAACTAAGATCTTTTTCAGCATCTTTTATTCTTCTGAATTTTTCTGATCTCAAATTATCGGGAAGATTTAGTATTCTATTTTGGCTTTTATCTAAAATCTCAGGATTTTTCACAATCCAACGAGTGTCATTGTCTGGACCTAACTTTTCATATTCAAATTTAATTGTCGGCGTCATTTTGAATATGTCTTGTAAGTATTCTAAGAGTTGGTTTTTATATAAATTGGATGACTCCTTTATTAAAGCGTCCCAATCATAGAAATAGGTGTTAATAATTTTTTGCTCAACAATTTCGAGGTTATTTCCAGAATCGATATAAATAGCACCGCATATTGACTCAATAACATCGGCTAAAATTGAAGTGTCCCTAACTTTCTGTTTCTTTGATGAGATAATGTAATTCCATAATTCCATTTCGGTAGCTACCTTCAGAAAGGTCTGGTTATCTTCTAAACATTGTTTTGTTTTCGTTAATCTGCCGGGATCATTTTCACCTGAATTATATATTTTTAAGCTAAAGATTAATTTTATCACTGCATCTCCGAGAGTTTCTAAAATTTCATAATGACCTAAATTGTTTTCATTCCCATATAGAGGCGTTGTTAAGGCTTCGAGTAGTATTTCGGGGTCTTGAAATTGATAATTTATGAACTCTTGAAACAGTTTTAATTTATCTCCTATAATATGTTTATCCATACCACTAAAATAAGTAAGGAAAAATTTAAAAATTTAGACAAGTCTAGTTTAATATGGATCCAGAAAAAGTAATAAAATCACTCTCAATAATTAAGGATATTGAGAAAAAAAACAGAGAAATGGAAGAATTTCTTTCAAACTTAACTATCACCTCACGAAATGATCTTCTCAAAGAGATAACCAGCGATATTATTGAAAAAAATAGTATTATTAAAGAACATGGCTTTTCTAAAGAAAATATTTGTGTTTCTGAATCGGAAAGTTCAGAACTTATTTCAGTCAGTTCTATAATTGATAATCTCGTTTCCAATATCCAGAAAAATCCATCAAAAAAAGTTCTCTACTTGAGACTCTTTCTTGATCGATTTCATGATATCTCTGATCAAGATAAAAATGTACTTATTCAATCTGTCAAAGATGAAGCCTCTGAAGGATTAAAAGAAAAAATGTTATCATTAATTAACGTATTCAAATTAGAAATTTAAAATTAGGAAAAAATAGAAAGAAAAAATCAAATTCTTATCTTTAATTTTGATCTAATGAAATTCTAACAAAAGTTTATTCATATTCAAATAATTTCAATAGAGTTAGAACGCTTTTAATTCCCTTAATTTTGATTCGGAATGTAAGAATTTTCCAAATTATAGAGCCCGTCGAAATGTCGCCTCCACCTAAAAGCTCTACAAAAAGTTGCATTTTTGCTTCTAGAAAGCCATCCCATCCAGCATTCTTCTTTTTGATGTTTGCCTTAGGGTTGTTTTCAATACTCTCTACGTAAACTTTGCCTTTATCGATTACTAACAAGGCGGCGTATTTTCCATCTTTGGCGTTTAAGAGAATTTTTAATTCAGAATCTTTAAAATCTTCCTTGAACTGTTCAATTGTATTTAAAACTTCGACCTCTTTAGCTACGACTTTAGCAAACCCTTTTAATCGTTTCTTTTTTTCTTCAGCCATTTTAATCAACTTTCAACATTATTATTAATAGAAATCGTTTTAAAAAAATATTTCACTTAAATTAAATCTAATATGAAAGTTAAAAATATCTTTTTTCAATAAAATCTAAAATAAGTAAGATTGAATGAATAGAGTATAATAGTTTCTCTCAGCAAAACTAATACCCATTACCATCGCCCATTTCGAAGAATTCTTCAAAAGCTTTCCTATCTTGATCAGAAATCTTCGACTTCACAAGGGCTTTCTTTATCACTATAGGAGCTGCTTCTCTATCATCGTGTTTTATCGTTTTAACAATACTATAATCGTTATTATTTGAATCTATCTCGAATTCTTTTTCACACGCTTTGCAGTATAGTTTTTTATTTTTGGATATCAGGATATTATCGCAATCAGGGCAAAACCTCATAGTTTCGTTGACCACCAAATTTTTATCTTTAAAAGTTTTGTATTTCTTATTACTTGTTAGTATTATACAATAATCTTCTATCAATTAATTATTAAAATATTCTATATTTATAAATTTAATGGCGACCAATACTTGTTGCCGATCTTATTGTATAACTAATAATTGGTTTTGAGAAATTAGTTTGTGAAAGTATAAATTATCAGAAGTCGTATTTTTCTGAGTTAATAATTTTTAGTTTGTTAGATAAAAATTTAATTAAAAAGTAACATTAAAATTCTTCAGCAATAATAATTTTTAAGTGAGATTCATAAGATGACTGAAAGCGAAAAAATGATTCTAATAATAGGACATCGTGGTGCAAGCTCGGTTTCACCCGAAAATACGCTAAAAGCGTTTCAAAAAGCTATTGAATTAAAAGCCGATTATGTGGAGTTTGATGTCCAAGAAACTCGAGATGG
>JAUWNA010000163.1 GCA_030612905.1 Promethearchaeota archaeon | reverse complement strand
CAATTTTAGCCCATTTTATTTTGAATTTAATAGTAATGTGGCCAACAATTTATTTAATATTTTTTTAATGGTGATAATAAAAATGCAAGAAATAGCTACTGAGACAAAAGTTAGGATTTTCATTCTTGGATTATTCGTTTCGTTTTTGGTTATTTTGATGTTATGGGCGTTTTGGTCCCGCGTACTCAACGATTTCGCTCTAGATCTATTGGCCGGGAACGATATTTTATTACTTATTATATTAGGGTTGTTGGGGATCTCTTTATTTGCGTCCACAATCGTAGGGATTATGCTTACAGAAGATATGTCGCGAAGGTCCGTGTTTAACGCGTCCTTAATTGCTTTAGTTTTCTCTTTTGTAATTGTTATAATAATGAGTTACGGTTTTGTATTAGTTTTATATCCCGTAGCGTTTTCGGAATTGGTTTGGATGGATGTTATTTTGGCGTTCCCTTCGGTAATAGCGTATTTCTCTCTTTACGTGTTAAAGGATGTTTTTACGATATATATTCTCACAATCGTTATCTATTACTCGTTGTTTATCGTTTTCTTAGAAAGCTTCTATGAATATAGTCCACGATACGATAAAAACGACAATGTTATACAACAATTAAGAAATAGGAGGTTTTAAAGAAAGATGTTAGAAAAATATTATAAAAAAATAAAAATAACAAATCAAGCTGTAATGTTAGTAAGCGTAATTTTGATCATAGGATTTTTTGTTAAAATCGATATGAACGTTTTTTTAATTCCAAACGAGCAAAATATATCGTTAAACGCGCCTTTTTTAGCTATTATTTTAATAGGTGTGTTATTTTTGAACGGATTAATTGCGCGTATTATATTTATCAAAGAAAGACAAAAAAATAGCGTTTACCAGGAGGATAAAGATGTCAAATATAAATCATAGATCAACGGGAATGGATTATTATTATTTCATTCTAAGAACTATATGGGGCGTGTTAATATTTTTTATTTGGAGTAATTCAATAAATTTATTTGCAGGGACAGGTTGGATTCTTTTTTACGATTTATTCGTAATAATGTTTATATCAGGTCTGATAGCAAGGGGTATTTCGTACGCTTGTCTTTATTTTCCTTCGAAGCGAGTAAAAGGGATTATGCCGACTTTCTGGGAATTCACTTTCCAATCCAAGCTTAACCGAATTTCGCTCGTATTTATCGTTGGTTTAGCAATCTGCTGCGTCATTTACGCGTTCGGAATAAACCAATATATCATAGATTTCTATTTTGTAGAACAAACGGAATGGACTCCACTAATAGGATATCTTTTCATTAAACTGGGCGCGCAAGCGATCGCGTGGGCGTTCTTAAAAACGAGATGATGATAAAAATGAGTAAAAAACAGATAAAAGATTTAAGAATCATAGGGATAAACGTCGTGTTATTGCTAATTTTAGGGGTAATATATGGATATATATTTATTATATTCCCTGATGTAGACGCGGTATTTGGCGTACCATTCGCGTTTCAATGGTTCTTTAGCGCGTTAGCGTTGTTTCTAATCCTATTTATTTTCTATAAATTTAGCAAAAATGCGAGGGTGAGATAAAGTGAGAAAAGGAATCGACTTAATCGATTTGTTTGGAAAAATAATGTTATTAGGAATGGCCGTTCTATTCTTTCTATCGTTTTTTGTAGGACCAATCTTACTGTTTGTTGGGTTTGGATTTTTCTTTATCTTTCCAATACTTGAATCCGTGTCAACCTTCTATTATAGTTGGCTTTATCGGAACATAGTAATTGGGAAAGGCTTTATCGACGAAGAGGCTGATACATGGGAGAAATTTAAGTGGAGAATAATTCAAGTTATAGATTTTAAGAAATTACCAAAAGTATTACATGATTTACATCTAAAAAATATTAACGCAAACTACAGAGAGCAGATTAGAGATAAGACTATTGATAAAATTAACAAAAGATTTTTAATTGCAACGGATGGGAGCGCTATACTAATAGATAGTATACCAACAAACCCAAATTTAGAAAATAATATTAAAAAGAAACAAATTGAATTTAGAGACGAAGAAGAAGAGGAAATTGAAGAAAATCAAATAGAAGAGGTTGAAATTTAAGATGAGCGATGTAAAAAGTCAAACAAAAGCGCCTGGAGATCATTGGCGTAAAAAAGAAGAAGGTAATTTGTTCGAGAAAACAAAAATTTGGATTAAAAGAAAGATAGTAGATAAAGAATCTTTAGAAACGATGAAAAGAGTTGGCTGGGAATTAGCTCAAGTGTTCCCTTATCACGTTTTATCGCGTTCTACGATCAAATCTAAGTTTAAAGAGCAAGCGAGCGAAGTTCACGCTTATATTCTATTGCACCATCCTAAGATTTATCGCAAACTTATTTTTGATAATAGAGTCATTGACTTAGCTTGTTTATACGCCCGGAGGAATTTTAAACCCGAAATCTTACATTATATTGAACTTAAAGATTTGAAAAAATTCAGACTTTCGTTGATGTTTATTGAGGAAGATGAATTGAAAAACTACGCCGTTAGATTCAACAAAGTATTGATTTATTCAAAAGAGGGTTTTTACGATTCTGTGGCTATGGAAGAAGGCATTAAATTAAAATGGAAGGGTTGGGAAACAACAGGAAAGAAATTATCGTTTAATCAGTCTCTTTTAGCTTGGATTGACTACGATTTACCGCTTACAATTGTCACCCATGCGGCTGGAAAGCATCACTTGTTTTACGCAGCAGATTTTGACGATTTAGGAAAACAACACGAAAAAGAAGAGATTTTAACAAAGGCCTACCACTCAGCTAAAGTTGATAACGTAAAATACAAAATAGAAATAGACAAAATAAAAAAGTTGGCAAACATGTATGCGAAACAAGCGTCAGAGTCTGAGAAATTGGCAACCCGTCAAAAGCATAAAGATTGGAGGACCAGAATAGAAGAAATAGATAAAAACAAAGAAGAATATCGTCAAAAATTACTTCAAAAACCAAGTCGCGTAAAACAATTAACCCCGTTTTTGATCACTTTAACAATTATAATTGGCGTTCTCATACTTTTTTGGATGTTTATGTCGTTTCAAGCGTTACCTCCCGCGTCATCAACCCCAACACCTCCAGAAGCTTCTCTATTCTTTTCAAATGTTTTGAACTTAACGAAATTTAGAGGGATTTGATATGAGCAAGCAAACGAGCAAAACTAGGGATATTAGTTTAGGTGCAAGTCAAGTGCTTTCGCTTTTAACTAATATGTTAGATTTGAAAAAAAAAGAAAGGGTCGAATTAGAAGGAATTGGCGATAATATTTTCAAACAGTTAGTTGGAAACACTAAAAATCAAATAAGGGTAATTGCCAACACTGCGGGAGATAGTACGGCAAACGACCTTTTAATAGACGCTATTAACGCCTACGATCGCGAGCTATACTCTGAATTTCCTCTCGCTGAAATATTGATCGATCTGCTCTTAGATTGTGCAGAATTATTTAGAATAGCCCATGGAAAAACCTCTCAAGGAGATAAAATATTTTTTAAAAATGCCTCATTAAAAGCTCTTAGCGATTTAGCGTTTCAACGAAAACCACAGTTTATTCATTACGATCCTTACCTAACGAAAAAGAAAGGATCTAAAATTATCCCTTACGAAGACGATTAGGAGGGAACCATCTTGACTGATATCGATCACACTCCAAATCCCTTACAAAATAAGATAAACCAAACTATTGATAAGATAGAATCCCAAGGCGAGGAGGATTATTACGATTTTTGTACGGAATATCAATTAGAAGATAATATTCAAGATAATCTCTTTAATAAAGAATTTAACAAACCTCACCTATTATGGATTTTTATCGATCCTCAGACTAAGAGAAATACACCACCTATTACAAACGAGCTACTCTTTGCGATTTCCACTCGAATCCGCAACAAATCTCACATTAATTTGTTCGTGTTTGGTCCTACCAATTCAGGCAAATCGGAGTTTGCTCAAGCTATTGCTAAATATTATAAAAGCGAATTTTATCGGTTACTTCGCATTCATATAACCGTTCATTTTGGTTTTTCTGACGCAGATTTAGACGATATTTTTCCAAATCTAGGCTATGGGCATCTTTTCATTCGCGACGAATCCAGTGGAGTTTCGGGCGAGGATTCGGGTTTATTGAAAGTGAGAGTAGGAAACCTAATACGCGTAATTCGCGCGCACCAGAACTCGTTTATATTTATAAATCCTGACTTGGTAGAGGTTCCTTTAGTAGATTATTACATAAGGATCGCCGGAAAGAAAGGAGTATATTATTGTAGCGAATGTGATCAGGAATTTATCAATAAACACATTTGTCCGATTTGTAAAAATCCAGAATTAGAAGTTGTGTATTCCAAATGTAAGATCCGAGCTATTGTATATTATAAACAAGTTGACCCCTTAAGCAATCGGGCTTCGTTCGTACCATTAGGAAGAATGTATTTAGGTTTACACACTGATGAAGTATTACGAGATATCTATAAAGAAAAAAAAGACAAAAACATTAAATATCTCAAAGAAAGATCGGGATTGTTAGGCGTTCATTTCAATCACGACCGTATCGCGAAAGAAGCTCAGATACTAGCGCAACTATGCAATAAGAAGCACACCAAAACAAAAATAGGTATGCAATTAGAAATGATTGAATACAATAGTAGATACACTATGGACGAGTCCAACAAAATGATTGGCGGTACCGATAAACACAATAAATTACTCTTTGAAAAAACAGCTCAATTACTAAAATCAACTAATAATGATTTGAACGACGAAGTGGTAAACGAAGGCGATCCAACTACCAATGGTAATGGCGATAACGGCGAGGACCCATTTCTCCCTTTCAAGCAGTTTAAGTTTAAATATTCCAATAAGGACATTCTTAAAACAGCAAAAAATAACGCTACTTTTAAACAGCCTGAACGAGATTTTGAAATCTATTTTAAAGTACAAAAAGGAATGTTATATGAAACTATCTTGAGAGGATATCCTGAACTAAACGATAAATCTGGTATTACAAAAACTAAAAATAAAGTGCAAGGCCTCATCAATAATACTGGAGGAAAACTTTTTGAACGAGAATATGTACGACATCTCCAAACTTTATATAAAGACAAAGTGGTCCATGGAGGGGCCACTGGAAAACCAGATACTTATGTGCTTATCGAGGCGCTAAACGAACTCCACATTTTTTCTCTCAAGAAAATCGCTACGAACCATCTTTCTCGAAAAGAGATTAGCCCAGAACAAAAATACGCTTTTGAGAATCGTTTTGAATACAAAAAAATCAGGCT
>JAUWNA010000074.1 GCA_030612905.1 Promethearchaeota archaeon | reverse complement strand
CAATTTTAGCCCATTTTATTTTGAATTTAATAGTAATGTGGCCAACAATTTATTTAATATTTTTTTAATGGTGATAATAAAAATGCAAGAAATAGCTACTGAGACAAAAGTTAGGATTTTCATTCTTGGATTATTCGTTTCTTTAATGGTCATTTTAATGTTTTGGGCTCTTTGGTCGCGCGTACTCAACGATTTCGCTCTAGATTTATTGGCCGGGAACGATGTTTTACTACTTATAATATTAGGGTTATTGGGAATCTCGTTATTTGCGTCTACAATCGTAGGAATTATGCTTACAGAAGATATGTCGCGAAGGTCCGTGTTTACCGCGTCCTTAGTGGCCTTATTTTTCTCTTTTGTAATTATTATAATAATGAGTTACGGATTTGTATTAGTTTTATATCCCGTAGCGTTTTCGGAATTGGTTTGGATGGATGTTATTTTGGCATTCCCTTCGGTAATAGCGTATTTCTCTCTTTACGTGTTAAAGGATGTTTTTACGATATATATTATTACAATCGTCATTTATTACTCGTTGTTTATCGTTTTCTTAGAAAGCTTCTATGAATATAGTCCACGATACGATAAAAACGACAATGTTATACAACAATTAAGAAATATGAGGTTTTAAAGAAAGATGTTAGAAAAATATTATAAAAAAATAAAAATAACAAATCAAGCTGTAATGTTAGTAACCATAAATTTGATAATAATTTTTTTTGTTAAGATCGATATGAACGTTTTATCAATTCCAAACGCTCAAAATATATCGCTAAACGCGCCTTTTTTAGCTTTTATTTTAATAGGTGTGTTATTTTTGAACGGATTAATAGCGCGCATTATATTTATCAAAGAAAGGCAAAAAAATAAGGTTTATCAGGAGGATAAAGATGTCAAATAAAAATCATAGATCTACAGGAATGGATTATTATTATTATATTCTACGAACTATATGGGGGCTGGCCATATTTTTTATTTGGAGTAATTCAATAAATTTATTTGCCGGGACAGGTTGGGTTTTGTTTTACGATTTATTTGTAATAATGTTTATATCTGGACTGATAGCGAGAGCTTTTGCGTACGCTTGTCTTTACTTTCCCACGAAAAGAGCAAAAGGGATTATGCCGACTTTTTGGGAGTTCCTCTTCCAATCCAAACTCAATCGACTTTCGCTCGTATTCATCGTTGGTTTAGCAATCTGCTGCGTTATTTACGCGTTCGGAATAGACCAATATATTATAGATTTCTACTTTGTAGAACAAACTGAGTGGACTCCATTAATAGGATACCTCTTCATTAAATTGGGCGCGCAAGCGATCGCGTGGGCGTTCTTAAAAACGAGATGATGATAAAAATGACTAAAAAACAGATAAAAGATTTAAGAATTATAGGACTAAATGTCGTGATGTTGTTAATTTTAGGGTTTATAATTGGATATATTTTACTTAATTATCCTGATGTAGGCGAGATATTTGGCGCACCGTTCGCTTTTCAATGGTTCTTTAGCGCGTTAGCGTTGTTTTTAATCTTGTTTATTTTCTATAAATTTAGCAAAAATGCGAGGGTGGGATAACTTGAGAAAAGGACTCGATTTAATCGATTTATTTGGAAAAATAATGTTAATAGGGATGGCCGTTCTATTCCTTCTATCGTTTTTCGTTGGACCAATTTTACTGTTTGTTGGGTTTGGATTTTTCTTCGTATTTCCCGTACTGGAATCCGCGTCGACCTTCTATCACAAATGGCTTTATCGGAACATTGTAATAGGAAAAGGTTTTATAGACGAAGAGGCCGACACATGGGAGAAATTTAAGTGGAGAATAATTCAGGTTATAGATTTTAAAAAATTGCCAAAAGTATTACATAACTTATACTTGAAAAATATTAACGAAAACTATAAAGAGCTTATTAGAAATAAGACTCTCGATAAAATTAACAAAAGATTGTCAATTACAAGGGACGGGGACGTTATACCAATAGAACCTATACCACCAAAACCAAGTTTAGAAAATAAAATTAAACAAAAACAGATTGAATTTAACGACGACGACGAAGAAGAAGATCTAGAAGAAAATCAAATAGAAGAGGTTGAAACTCAAGATGAGTGAAGTAAAAAGTCAAACTAAAACGCCTGGAGATTATTGGCGTAAAAAAGAAGAAGGTAATTTTTTTGAGCAAGCAAAAATTTGGATTCAACGAAAAATAGTAGACAAAGAATTTTTAGAAACGCTTAAAAAAGTCGGATGGGAATTAGCTCAAGTGTTTTCTTATCACGTTTTATCGCGTTCTACGGTTAAATCCAAATTTAAAGACCAAGCGAGCGAAGTTCACGCGTATATTCTGTTGCACTATCCTAAGATTTATCGCAAACTTATTTTTGATAATAGAGTCATTGACTTGGCTTGTTTATATGCTCGGAGGAATTTTAAACCCGAAATCTTACATTATATTACGCTTGAAGATTTGAAAAAATTCAGGCTTTCGTTGATGTTTATTGAGGAAGATGAATTGAAAAATTACGCCGTTAGATTCAACAAAGTATTAATTTTTACAAAAGAGGGCTTTTACGATTCTGTGGCGATGGAAGAAGACGTTAAATTAAAATGGAACGAATGGGAAACAACCGGAAAGAAATTATCGTTTAATCAAGCTCTTATGGCTTGGGTTGATTACGATCTACCGCTTACAATTGTTACTCATACTCCTGGAAAGCATCATTTGTTTTACGAAGCAGATTTTGACGATGTGGAAAAACAACACGAAAAAGAAGAAATTTTAACGAAGGCGTACCACTCAGCTAAGGTTGAGACCGTAAAATACAAAAAAGAAGTAGACAAAATAAAAAAGCTTGCAACGATGTACGCGAAACAAGCGTCAGACGCTGAGAAATTGGCAGACCGTCAAAAACATAAAGATTGGAGGGCCAGAATAGAAGAAATAGACAAAAACAAAGAAGCGTATCGTCAAAAATTACTTCAAAAACCAAGTCGCTTAAAACAATTAACCCCCCTTTTGATCACTTTAACGATTATAATTGGCGTTATCGTACTCTTCTGGATGTTTATGTCGTTTCAAGCGTTACCTCCACCGACAGCACCCCCTCCACCTCCAGAGGATTCTTCATTCTTTTCAAATGTTTTAAACTTAACGAAATTTAGAGGTGTTTGATATGAGTAAACAAACGAGTAATAAAAGCGATGTTAGTTTAGGTACGAGTCAGGTGCTTGCACTTTTAACTAATATGTTAGATTTGGATAAGAAACAGAGGGTCGAATTAGAAGCTATTGGAGATAATATTTTCAAAGAGTTAGTTGGAAACACTAAAAATCAAATCAAGGCAATTGCCAATACGGCAGGGAATAGTACGGCAAACGACCTTTTAATAGACGTCCTTAACGCGTACGATCGCGAGCTCTACTCTGAGTTCCCTCTTGCTGAAAAACTGATCGAATTGCTCTTAGATTGTACAGAATTATTTAGAATAGCTCATGGAAAAACCTCCCAAGGAGATAAAGCGTTTTATCAAAACGTCTCGCTAAAAGCTCTTAGCGATTTAGCGTTTCAACGAAAACCACAGCACATCATCTACGATCCTTATATGCAGAGGAGGAAAGCGTCTAAAGTTATCCTTAACGAAGACGAGTAGAGGGGATACTTCTTGACTGATATTGATCGTAGTCCGGATCCTTTAAAAAACAAAGTCCTTCAAGTCGTTGAGAGGATAGAATCTCAAGTAGAACCCGAACCGGATTATGATTTCTGTACGGTATATCAATTAGAAGACGATATTCAAAATAATTTATTTAATCAGGAATTTAACGACCCTTCTTTACTTTGGATTTTTATTGATCCTAAAACAGGGAAAAAAACGCCTCCTTTTACAAACGAGCTACTTTTTGCGATTTCTACTCGAATCCTCAATAAATCGCACATTTTTTTATTTTTGTTTGGGCCCACGAATTCAGGAAAATCGGAATTTGCTCAGGCTATTGCTAAATATTATAAAAGCGAATTTTATCGGTTACTTCGCATTCATATTATCGTCCATTTTGGTTTTTCTGACGCAGATTTAGACGATCTTTTTCCAAATTTAGGATATGGCCATATCGTAATTCGAGACGAATCAAGCTCAGTTTCAGGCGAGGACTCGGGTTTATTGAAAACAAGAATAGGAAACCTAATTCGCGTAATCCGAGCGCACCAAAACTCGTTTATGTTCGTAAACCCTGACGTAGTAGATGTTCCTTTAGTAAATTATTACATAAGGATCGCTGGAAAAAAAGGAGTATATTATTGTAGCGCGTGCGATCAAGAATATATCAATAAACGTATTTGTCCCGTTTGTAAAAATTCGGAATTAGAGGTCGTCTATTTCAAATGCAAGATTCGCGCTATTGTATATTATAAAAAAGTGGACCCCTTAACCAACCGGATCTCGTTCGTACCATTAGGAAGGATGTATTTAAGTTTGCATACCGATGCTGAACTTCGAGACCTTTATAAGGAGAGAAAAGACAAAAACATTCAATTTCTTAAAGAAAGATCGGGATTATTAGGCGTTCATTTCAATCGCGAGCGTATCTTAAAAGAAGCTCAAATACTAGCGCAACTATGTAATAAGAAGCACATCAGAACAAAAATAGGTATGCAATTAGAAATGATCGAATACAATAGTCGGTTCACTATGGACGAGGCCCGTAAAATGATTGGCGGCACCGATAAGCACAATAAATTACTCTTTGAAAAAACAGCTCAGTTAATAAAATCAATCAATACCGATCTGGACGATGGAGAATTGAACGAAAAAGATCCAATAAACGACGATAATAACGACAACGGTGAGGACCCATTTCTCCCTTTCAAGCAATTTGCTTTTAAATATTCCAATAAAGATATTCTTAAAATAGCAAAAAATAACGCTACTTTCCAACAACCTGAGCGTGATTTTGAGATCTATTTTAAAATGCAAAAAGGATCGTTATATGAAACTATTTTGAAAGGATATCCTGAACTAAACGATAAATCGAATATTTCATATATCAAAAAGAAAGTGCAAGGCCTTATTAACGACACAGGAGGGAGGCTTTTTGAACAAGAATATGTACGACACCTCCAAACTTTATATAAAGATAAAGTTGTCCACGAAGGGGGCTCTGGAGAGCCAGATACTTACGTGCTTATCGAGGAGTTAAACGAACTTCACATTTTTTCTCTCAAAAAAATCTCTACGAACCATCTTTCTAGAAAAGAGATTAGCCCAGAACAAGAATATGCTTTTAAGAATCGTTTTAAATACAAAAAAGTAAGACTCTTTATTATCGCGTTAATTAATAATAAAATTTGCGTTCAAGAAGAAGTGAATTTCGCAGCAAACGATAGTATTACTTTCTAATTTTATGACTTCTTTATTACAAATACGATCGTCGTTGAAAGTTGAATCATTTTCCCCTCTACAAATTAATCTGCCCCTATCCTTATATCATCATTCTTTAATGATTTCTATAATTATAGTAGGGTGTTTCTATTCATAAAATTATAGGATTCTCAGATCACCGTCAAATGTTTCCCTACATTGCCTATTCTCACCCTATAAAAACGGCTCCATTTACAACACAATAAGACTTTCAACACCTAAAAATATAAAAAACTACAAATATCGAACTAAGGGGGAGGTCTCATCGTTTAAACATCTAAAAAATATTATTTTTCTTCAAATCTAAAAAGTAAATTTCCGCGCTATTTTAATAAAAAAGAAAAAATAAATATTTAAGATTCAGTTTTGAGTTCTTTTACTTTTCGCTCTACGATTACATTCACCAAGAAAAGAATGACAAACACAAATGAATGGATCATTAAAAACGGAACAAAGAGAATCAACCAGTTATATATTCCTCTTGAAAATAAATACACTTTAAGAAGGTCCTCGACTGTGTTTCCCGTGATCGTTTGAAAATTAACAAAGTATTCGAGCAAGTAGTAAAAAACAAAAGTCCAAATCGCGAAATAGGTGGCAATTATCAATTTATGTAGCGATTTCATTATTTTCACAATTGTTTTGTTTGTAATTTTTGGCATTTATATAATCAAAGAACTTAAATTTAAACCTTTACAAAAAAGATAAAAATATAAAAAGCTCTGATTTATTGATTATTAAAATAGATATTGTAAAATCAAAAATTTAGGGTATAAATATGTCAATAGAACAAATTAAAGATATTCTCCTTGGCCACGTGGGAAAAGAGAATATGATAAAGGCTGAAACAATAGCAGAAATGATTGGGATCGATCCAGGCCCTTCAGGAGTAAGAATTCGTGGTTTAATTACTGACACAATTGTATTACAACATCTACCAGTTGCTTCGTCAAATCGAGGGTACTATTTATTAGAGAATTCAGTAGATTTGAAACGATACCAAAGAAGTCTAGATGGAAGGGCTAATAAGATTACTTCAAGAAAGATTTTAGTGACCCAATATTTCAGCGAATTTTATAACCAAGAAGAACTCGAATTAGGTCGCGAAATTTTTGAAGATAACGACGACGAAGATATTAACGAAGAAGATTAAAAAAAAAATTAATAATAATTAAATTTAGCAGGATAATTTTTTAATCCTGAACCTATTTTTTGTTTTATTATTTGCTTCCAATTATCTCGGTTAAACCCGATTTCGTACCCGATACTATTTCTCCCCATTTCAACAGCGACCTTACTTGTCGTCCCAGAACCCAGAAAAGGATCTAAAACGGTGTCGCCGGCAAAAGAATACATTCTAATTAACCTTCGAGGTAATTCTTCTGGAAACATGGCGTCGTGATCTTTCTGGACAATGCCGGGAAAATTCCACGAATCTTTGAATAGTTCCCTCCAATCTTCAATAGGGATATACGAGTGTTCTTTTAATTCTTGGTCGGGCCTTGGGTCCTTCCCTAATTTTCTAAAAATAGCGATATATTCGCGATTAATAAAAAAATAACCGTTTCTCGGATAAAAAATAGACCCCATAATATGACCCCCTCCAGAGGTATTTGAAGTAGATACCTTATTCCAATTAATAGATCCAAGATAAACAACATCGTCTCCAAATTCTCTTAAAATTTCGTTAATTAATAAAGAATGCAAAGGAACGATCTGGTACACTCTTTTGTTCTTTATCGCCCTTAAAAATTGGTCTCCTATATTTATACAGAGTTTACAACCGGGATGTAATGTCCGAATACATTCCTTCCAAATAGCGTTCAATTTATCAAAATATTCGGTTAAAGAATCGTTGTATCCGATCTGCGCTTCGTTCCCGTAATCTTTAATTTTCCAATATGGAGGTGATGTAACGACTAAATGAACGGATTTATCTCCCTGTTTTTTTATGTTAATTGAGCCCTTAAAATAAATGTTGTGAGTAGTTTCTAAATAGAAAGAATCTTTTTGAAGGCTCTCGTTTAATATTGGTTTGGATTTTTCCATTTTTAAACACGCCTAAATTTTTTTAGTTATGAATAACTTATAGTCAAGGCTAGTTATAAATGTTTCGGTCAACCAAAGATATTCATGAAAGCTATATGGCTTCAAAATTTCGCTAGAAACTAGCGCTCTAGCGCTTTCCTCAATCTCTAGATTTCCGTATTTTTGACGAAAGATTTGTTTGAAAAATTCAACGCAAGGAGCAAGTTTTCCTTCAGCGTTTTTAGAATAATCAATAATGTAGTAAATCATGTCTTTTTGGCATTGATTATATTCCATACCCTTTTAATTAAAACGCCTTAATTTAAACCTTTACAAAAAAGTTTTACTTTCAATCACCCCTCCCTTCGCCTTAAGGCGCGTTCTAATAGCGCTGGTTTTCTGATTTAGTAAAAGGTTAAATTACGACAAAATACTATCTAGTGATGACCGCGATCTTAACGTTCGGGGCTTTTGTGTGTAAAGTTTGAACACACAAAACTTTCGTAAATCAGAAAATTATAAGTCGTTAGTTTAAATAACTTTATCCGAAATAATAGATAGAATTGTAAAAAAAGGTTGATGTAAAATTCCAGAAGAGAATTTAAAAATAAAAAAAGAAGATAAAATACTCACAGAATATAATAA
>JAUWNA010000052.1 GCA_030612905.1 Promethearchaeota archaeon | reverse complement strand
ATTTTTTTCTAAGTGTATAATCTATCTTACGTTTTAATTTTTGAAAAAATTTTAGTTCCAATGACCTATCCCCCCGAGGGGTTTATATATGAAAATTTAAAATAATAATAAAAAATAAAAAATAAAAATAAAAATGATATCAACACCAAGGGTAAATAATAGTAGTTATGTAGGTCCTCGAGCTTTATTTGACGCACATTATGTCCCACCTAAAATATTGTATCGCAATAGAGAAGAAAAATCTCTATTTTCAATTCTAAAAGATTCATTTTCAGATGATTTCAGTTTATCTATATTGTATCAAGGAATTCAAGGAATTGGAAAGCAAGTTATTATAAACAAAGTTATTAGAGATTTATCGGACTTGAACACCGAACTTTTAAACATCCAAGTTGATTGTAGGGAAAAAAATCTAGAGGAAATTATTATTTCTTTACTAACTAAAATTGGTCAAAATCAAAATATTAATTTCAATTTTAAAAATATTATAAATTCGAATATATCAAATTTATGGAATCTATTTAAACTAACATGTAGAAAAGTTGATCAGAACCTTGTATTCATTTTTAACAACATCGAGTATTTGGAGTCAGAAATCTTCAAAAAGTTCTTACAATACGGTAAAGATACGAACGTTAACCTTCTAGCTACCGTAAATCAAGCTTTAAAACCTTCAACCTTAGATCTTCTAAGTGAATTTGACTTAAAGAAAAAATTAAATTATTTTACATATAAGGAACTTTTCGACATTCTAAAACAAAGAGTTTCCTTAACTTTTTTGCGTGAAATTGACATAGAATTAGTAGAATTTATAACCGATTTAATTTTCGAGCATTATGTGCCAGTCCCTGGAAAAGGGATCGAAATCTTACGGGAGATTTATCCCGTATTAAATCAGCAAGTTAGTTTAAACAATCTAGAAATCTCTGAGATCCTTCGAAATCAATTCGATTCACTTCAAGCTACAGACGAGTTTAGCATGCTTTCTTATATTTCTGAAGCAGAATTACTAACAATAATCTTTTTAGACAATCTTTCTAATCATTTCTTAAAAAACTCAAATCTTTACATAACTATAAAGGAATTGAAAGAACTTTATTTTGTTTCGTGTGAATCACTTGATTACGAAAAAAATATGGAAGAATTTAAAAATTTGATTACGACACTTAGAAACATTGGAATTTTAAATGCCTCTAAAAAAAATGACATCAATGATTTTAGATATTTTAACGAAAATATATTAAATTATAATTTTTACTTCATGGTAATAAATCCAAAACAATTAAAAGCCATAGTTGATGCGATTTTCAATAAACAATAATTTTTTTTTAAAATATTAACAATATGGTGCTGGATGCTATATGGAAACTATCTATGACTGGTATTTCAGAAAGTGTTATCAATGCATATGCTGCGTTTAATTCCTTTAAATAATTAATTTTCCTATAGTTTTTAGAGAAATGAAAAAAAATTATAATAGACATTGGATATTATTTACACTATCGTGAATTTAGAAAAACCCTATTACAATGAAATAAAAAAAACATTAGTTGATGTGAATTCACGAACTCTGACAACCCGATTAAGTGATTTACGAGAAAAGAATATAATCGAACGGCATGTCGAAAATGGACAACCCATCCGAGTGTTTTATACAATGACGGAATTCGGTAAAGGAATTTACGAATTAATTTTACCTTTGATTTTTTACTTTATCTTACCAGAAGAATTAAGAAAATAACAATAAAAAATAAAATCATAAATACTAGAACCTTATTTTTTTAAATGCTGAGTATTAGTATATAAATATATGAATGTATTCTTTAATTCTAAAAACATATAAAGAAATGGCATTTTAATTTGACCTATATTAAAAAAATTTCGATGACAGGATTTAAATCCTTCGGAGATCGCACGGTAACTATAAGACTCTCTTCAGGGTTTACATGCATCGTAGGGCCTAATGGGGCAGGAAAATCCAATATTATTGACGCATTAACCTTTGCTTTAGGTAGATTAAGCAAGAAAACTATGAGAGCTAAAAGTCTTGAAGATTTGATTTTTGCTGGTTCTCGAGGTAAAAACCCTTCAAATAGAGCCACAGTGTCTCTATATTTTGATAATTCCGAAAAAATATTTCCAGGCGGAACTGATACTTTTGAAATTAGTCGAACTATACAAAGAGGTGGCGGTGGCGGCTATAAAATGAATGGGAAAAAATCTACCCGTCAACAAATTCTTAACGCTTTAGCTGTAGCTAATGTAGATCCTGATGGCAGCAACCAATTTGTTTTGCAAGGAAAAATCGTGGAATTAACTCATATGAATGAAGAGGGTCGTAGACTATTCATTGAAAATCTAATTGGCCTTCAAAAGTATGACGAAATGAAGGACGCAACGATGAAAGAGTTAGAAAAAGCCGAGCGCGATTTAGGACAATTTGAAGCTATTTTTAAAGAAGTGTCTTCTCAACTTAAAAAGGTTGAAAAAGAAAAAAACGATGCTTTAGCTTGGAAGGAACTAGATGAAAAGGTTTTATATTACAATGCTCAATTGATCGCTTTAAAGATTTCAAAATTGAGGAAAGAAGAGGATGAATTGGATGTTAAAATAGAGGAATCTAATTCTATTATTGAAGAATTGCAGGAAAAATTAACAAGACAAGAAGAGTTGCTACAACAAGAAACCCTAGTCATGGAAAACATACAAAAAACTATATCTGAGAAAGAAAAAGAAAGAGAAGCCATTACCGAAAATATTACTCTATTAAAAACCCAACAATCTTCGAATCAAACTTCTTTAAAAAATTTTAAAAAATCAATAGAAAAACTATCTCAAGAGATAATAACCTTAGAAAATTTACAAATGGAACTTGAAGAGGGTCAGACTTACGATTCTTTAATAGAGTCAAAATCAAAGGTAATAACGGAAACAGATAACTTGATTGAAGAGACTAAAGGCGAAATCGAAAGTAAGCAACAAAAACAAGCAGAAATTGATACTAAAATCAAAAATAATAACAGCACAAAATCAACACTTAATCGAGAGATTTCAACGATTAAGCAGAGCATTTCCTCAACTAAAGCCAAATTAAAGTTTCTAAAAGAAAACATTAAAAAAAATGAAGAGAAGAAAATAAAATTAGACGCAGAGCTTAATAAATTGAAAGGAGATTCTGAGAGTGTAGAGGAAGCGATAAAACACACACAAAAGGAAGCGGAAATTATAAGAAAAGAAGTAGCTAACTTAAATGTAAAGATTTCTAAGGAAAATGATAACCAGAAACAATTAGAAAAAGGTATAGATGAATTACGAGATGAAAAGAGCCAATTAAATTCGAAAATAGCCGATTTCAACTCTATGCTATCTTCATTAAATACGGAAATTAAAATGAATAGTGACCGTATTGAGAAATTAAAATTGAGAAAAGTAGCTACTGAAAATAAAATTAAAGACCTTAGTAAAGGAAAAGATACAGAAGAAGTTTTAAAAGAATTGCTGAAAAAAAGAGATACGTTGCTTAAAGATATTAACGAGTTTAGAAGACAAGCAAAAGAAGAAGATTCTACTTATAGAAAAAATGAACAAAATTTAGAATTATTGTTAATGAAACAAGATTCTATTGTAAATGAAATTTATGATAACAAAACTAGGATTGAAAATATCAATACTAGATTAAAATTAATTAAAAAAGAACTTACAAATCTTGAACGTGAAAAGCGTGAATTGGATTTGAAATCATCCACTTTAAACGATAATCTTACTAGAACAGACAAAGAATCACAAAATTTGAATAAGAAAAAAGAAAATATTCAAAGGCGTCTAGGGGAACTTTCAACCGAGAAAGATAATTTATTGGTGAAGATTGAAAGTACAGAAAAAGAATTCGAAAGAAACACAGATGATATTAAAGGAATCCTTGAGATTTTAAATATGTTAACTCAAAACATCAATATATCCGTTGAATCAATAAAGGGTAACATTCAACAATCAAACGCAGAAGCTATCGAAACCAGTGGAATGAATTTTAAACAATTTGTTTTAGACATAGTTGATATTATGAAAACTATTGAAGGAGTTAGCTCTGCAGCTGAAGAAAGATCTGATACTTCTGAAATGTCTGAAACACTAAAATCTATACTTCAAACTTTAGGACTCTTTACGGATAACATTGATTCTACCATAGATCAATTAATAGATAAGGTAAAAGAATCAGCAGATGTGGAGATACAAGAATCTACCTCAACCTTTGATAGCTTTGTACAAGATTTAATGGAGATCCTTGAAAATGTATATCTTTCGTTAAGAAAGTTAACTATGTCGAAAAGCCAAGATTTATATAAACAACTCGAAGAAATCACAGAAAATATTAATTCTCAAAATAACGACTTAAATACTATTGACAAAAAATTAAGCGTGATTGACACTCAAAACAACCACGATTCAGTAGATCTTTCTGCTTGTAATAAAAGACTAGAAGATGTTAATAAAAGAATTAGCGAAATTAATGAAAAAATTAAGAAATCTGGGGATGAAATTGAGCAGAGGAACTTGGTGATAGAAGAGAAGCAAAAAGAAAATTTTGAGGATGAGATTAAAAATTTAAAGCAGTCAAAAAACTTATATTGGGACGATATTTCGATAATTAAAAAAAATATTGAAGGCAAACAAATAGAATTAGATGGACTGCAAAAAAAACTACAAGAATTACAAGGTATTCAATCGTTTTACGACAATATTATTGAAATTGAAAGTAATATAAAAGAATTAAATAGTAATAAAGAAGAGAAGAAAAATGTTATAATCAATACTGAAGAAAATATAAAGAATCTTAAGCTAGAGCAAGACGCTATAACTTCAAAAATAGAAGCCCGTCTTTCTGAAAAAGACAACTTTTGGGAAAGTACTGAAAAGTTAAGAACACAAATTGATGAACAGAACAAGAATTTAGAAACGACCATGGATAAGTTAAGGGGTCTTGAAAATGTAATGATGATTATAAATTCAATTGAAGAATTATCCAAGGAAAATGTTGAAGCAAGCAAAAGCATTACAACTTGTAATCAAGAGACAGAAGTCCTTAATTCTCAGGTAGATGGCGTACAAAAGAAAGTTGACGATGTACAACAAATAATAAATTCAATGCATGAGGATAAAAACAAAGAGTTAGACGCCCAGAAGAAAGCTCAGAAAAAATTAAACAAATTAAACAAAGATCTTCACAAATCTCAAGCTAAATTAAACGAATTAAACAAAAATAAGGAAAGAGAACAAAAAATCATATCCTTACACGAAGATATTAAAGATGCCGAAAAACAAGTTGATTCCATATTAAAAGATATTGAAAAGGTTAAAGACGACCTAAACCAAGAAAACGATAAAAAGAGCCTCAAACAAGAAGAGATAAACAAAGAAATTCAAGGAAAGGATATATCTTGGAAAAAACAAAAAAATTATCAGAATCAATTGAATGAACTTAAATCAGACCACTCAATGGAACGTTCTAAATTGAATAATTACGAAACTAAAAAAATTATCACCACGGATCAAATTGAAACATTATATCAACGATCTAAAGATTATGGCTCATTACCCCCAGTTACTGACGACTTATCTGAAACTGGTTTGCAATCGGATATTTCAACTACCAATAACAAGAAAAGAGCATTAGAACCCGTTAATTTAAAGGCAATTACACAATATGATACTGTAAAAGAGCGATTCGACGAAATTGATATGAGGCGACAGACAATTCAACGCGAGAGGAAAGCTATACTTGATGCAATTGATAAGATTGAATTGGAAAAGACTAGAACCTTCATGAAAGCATACCACGAGATAAACCGAGAGTTTTCACGCATTTTCCAGAAACTCTCGCCTGGGGGATCGGCTAAAATGATTCTTGATCGCCCAGATAAACCGTTTGAGGGAGGGGTTACTATTGAAGCTCGACCTCGTGGAAAACGTATCTCTAGTTTGCAGATCCTTAGTGGGGGTGAAAAAACTTTGGTTGCGTTATCCTTTATATTTGCCGTTCAAGAATTTTATCCTGCTCCATTTTACATCATGGATGAGATTGATGCCGCTTTAGACGGTCCGAATGTGCATAGAGTTAGTGTAGTTATCAAGGAATTTGCGAGTCAAGCACAATTTATGGTAATCAGTCATAGAGAGGAAAATATCGTAAATGCTGATCGAATTTATGGCGTTTCCATGCAACAAAGTGGAATAACCGATATCTTTAGCGTAGATTTGGAAGAAGAAGCCAAGAGATTACTTGAACTTCCAGATGTGCCAACAAATGTAGAAGAAAATTAAAATTAACAATTAAAAGTTTTAGGTGTAATATTATTCCTGAAAAAAATGCCTCAGAAAAGAAGTATGCCTTCACGGAATGGAGTGTTAAGCAATTAAGAGAATTTGCGAGCAAAAATAATATTAAAATCCCTTCTAAGTCCAAAAAGAACGATATTATAAAGTTTTTAAGCGAGATAACTTCTCATCCAGAATTTGTTGATAGAACTCAAGAACAGGAAGATGTGGAAGAGATTATTGAAGAAGAACTAATTGCTGGCGAAGAAGAAGATCCTGCACTAATTCATAAACAAAAATATGATTTGAAATTTTGGCAAAAACCCCCCTATAATTCGCTATTAGATAGCGAAATCGCAAAAGAATCAAATGTTGCGTTCTATGATTTAGCATCGTTAGTAGATAAATTTTTCAATAATATGCTACACGAAGATTTAATCAATTATAAGATTGCAGGTATTGCTCTTAAAACATCAGCAGTACTTCATCATTATAAAATTTCGAGTATCATAAGAGAAGAAGAACAAATTCAAAAAAAAGAAGAATTAGAGAAATTCCGGGAAAAACATTCTCGAACAATTCCAAAAACATTACCGCAACCCATTCAGCCAAAAATGTTGATTTCCACTAAAGATGAATTATTTGACGCGATGAGGTCTGCCATAATCGAAACTATGCAAAAGAAAGAAAAATTAAAACGGCGGAGAATGCGGAGGGACGAAATAAAACAACAAAGAATTCAAACGAAATCAAAAGCCCAATTACCAAAAGAACTTTTGAAACATATTAGTGGAAAAGAACAAACGGTAGCAGAACTGCACAATTCTTGGTTTAACCGCATTAAAGCGAAAATACAACTTGACGGTAAAGAAACGACTTTTTTTGAAATAGCAAAAATTATTAATACTGAAGAAGAAAGCGACCTTGGTAAAAAGTTTGCTTTTGTAAGAATGTTTTTAGCACTTATGTTCCTGTCCACGGGCAGTAAACTAACATTATCACAAGAAGAAGTTTTTAAAAATATTTCAATTAACTTGAGAAAATAATTTTTACAAAATAATTTTAGCGATAAATTATGAACGAAAATAGCGAAAAAGAACTAGAAAAACTACCTGAAATTGAAACAGAAATAGAAGAAGAGAAGGAAGAAATACATATAAGTGAAATAGACGAAGATATCTCTCAAGTAGAAAAGATTTCGGAAGACTTAGAGGATACTATTGATACCGATGAGAATATCGAAGAAGAACTTGAAAAAGAATCCAAAGAAGAATTTGAAGAAGATACATTAAGTTCCGAAACCTCAGAAGAAAGATTAAGTGAACTGGAAACAAAAATTATAGGAAATGACAGTGAAGAACCCCAAATACCCCAAGAAATCACAAAAGAAGATTTAAAAATACAATTAAAAGAACTACGGAGAAATCTAATAGAAGGCGCCCTTTATGCAGCAGGTAGGCCCCTTGATGTCGAAGAATTATCGACTAAATTAGAAATTCCCAAAAAAGAAGTTGAAGAATTAGTAAGAGTTGTCGCTTTTGATTATTTAGAACGTTCTGGCGCGTTAATTGTTGCTCAGGTTGGAGAGAAATACCAGATGCAGCTTAGACCCGAACTTACCGAAACCGTATCTAAATTCGCTAAAGGAGGCGCTATTGCTGAGCGTTACTTAAGAACGCTAACGATTATAGCGTTGAAACAACCAATTTTAAAATCAACTGTTATTAAATTAAGAGGAAGTGGGGCTTACGAGCATGTCAAATACCTTTTAGAAAACGATCTAATAGCAGCAGTAAAAAAAGGAAGGTCAGCTGAATTGACTACAACAGATAAGTATGCAGATATGTTTGGTTTGCCTAAAAATAAAGAAGAGCTGAAAAGAATGATGGTATCGCAATTAGGTCTTGGAGAAAATACTAATTAACTATTTAAAGCTGATTAAGTGAGTCTATTTTTTATTAAGAGATTTTTGAGAATCTAGTTTATTCTACCAATTATTCTAAATAACAAAAAAGTTCTAAAGCTAACCCAGAGAATTTTAATTAAATGGATGAAAGGATTCCTGATTAACCTTGAATGACCATATCGTCTTTTTGAACATTGGACCGGAATTTGTTTTATTTTGTACCCATATAGGCTCGCTATTATAAACATTTCTTGAGCGTAATTGTACTTACCCACAATTTTTTCCACAAGAACAGCAGCTAACGATCTATTAAACGCCCTAAAAGAGGATTGTACATCGTAAACTTCTGCCAGTCTTAATAATATCTTGGACAAAAAGATCGAAATAATCTTATTTCCTAATATCTTTATTAATGAAGATTCGTATCTCTCGTCAGTCAAAAATCGGTTTCCTTGCACTAAATCGGCTTTGTCTCGTAATATTGGAGAAATTAACTTACTTATGTGTTTAGGGTTATATTGACCGTCGCCGTCTAACACCACTACTATATCTGCGTTTTCTTTTAACGCTTCTACTAATCCAATTTTAAAGGAATAACCCAAACCTAAATTCTTTTTATTCGATCTTACTATTGCACCTGCCTTTTTAGCGGTAGCTGAAGTGTTATCTGTACTGCCATCATTAATAATAATGACTTTCTGGTTAATGTTTGGGAACGAGGGTATTTCCTTAATCAAATTGAAAATGCTTTTTTCTTCGTTATAAGCGGGGACGAGAATAATTAAATTTTTAATCGTCATCTTAAAAAAGATTATAGGTAAAAAAATTATTTAAAAAAGAACAAGGATAAATTTAAATCCTCGTAATCTTCTTTGAGTTCAGGACTTTCTTTAATGTCCTTTTCTTTTTTGCTTTCAATAATTTCAAAGTTTTTTATTCTAATTGTGTTAATAATGTCAGCTTTTACATTTTCAATCTCGTTTATCGTATTTTTATTAGTGGAAATTATAATTCTTTCTACTTCTTGATTTAACGGTATTT
>JAUWNA010000046.1 GCA_030612905.1 Promethearchaeota archaeon | reverse complement strand
AACTAACAAGGATTACTTATAGAGAGGAAAGCCCGATTTTATTTGAAACTAAAGGTGGTTTTATGGACGACGGCTCCATTGGCGATAATTCTGCATCTGAAACGCTAAAAGGGATTATTTTTTTAAACGAAAATTATCTATTTTTTAAGCCTTTTAACGAGAAAACGATGTACCAAATTTCTATATTGAATATTCTAAGAATTATAAAAGAGGATACCAGTTTGGGTCCATCTGTAAAGGTTCAAACGAATCAAAACAAAATTTATTCGTACATAGCGCTCAAAAAACAATTGGGCTTGTATGTAAAAGATAAATCAAAAACGGAAAAGTTATTTGAAATTATACACCAAGCGAAGATATATAAAACATCAGAGCAAATCCGTTTAGAAAAAGAAGACAAGGAACGAATCGAACGGATCAAATCGATGATGGAAGTCTCAAATCGGTTAAGGCTTGATATGATGCGTATTGCGTTAGATATGGACGAAAAGACTTTTACGGAAAAGGTTTTTCAATGGGCAAAACGATTTAAGTTTCTAATAGATGGGGACTACTTGATCGTTAACCAAGATACAGTTGAAGATTTCCTCAACGATTTATCTACTGGAGCGGGCGTCTTATTGCGTAGGGGTTTAAAAGTAAATTGCCAATTTTGCGAGAAAAAGATTGATTCTAACGCAAAAATATGTCCATATTGCGGGAAAGAAGTGTCTAATTTGTAAAAGTTATAAATTTAGTTAATCTCCCCATTGGACTAAGCGTCGTTCTCCTTCTAGCGTTTTAATATGAGTAATATCTTGCGATACTTCTAATGTACCGATGTATTTACCTTGGTCGTCCCTTACTGCAAAATACCGAATGTTAGCAAATTTATCGCCGAGTTGTATCCAAAATTCAGCCACGCTCTTTTCCCCGCTTTTAAATTTCGTTACAATATCCTCTACAATATGCATGGATTTTGGGGGGTGGCACTTTTGAACTTTTCTCCCTATAACTGCTGGGCTTCTTGGAAATAGACGGTCGTCAGTTGCAGAATAATATTTTACTTCGTCGTTAACATCAACAAACGAAATATCAATAGGTAAATGTTTTAACATTAGGTTAATCTGCTTCAAAGTTAACTTACCCGTATCTAAATCGAGCAAATTCGAAGATTCTAATTTAATCTCAGGGGCATGAACATCACTAGGCGTTACTGGCTTCCATTTATCTCCAGGGCGCACCCAAACATAACCAATTTCTTCTTCGCCAAGTTTAACACGAGCCCAATCTGATTCTTTAAATTTTTCAAGCGACATTGGAAATAGGATATGTTCTTCTTTGTAAATCATCTCATCCACTTTTACTATGAGCTCTTCGATGTTTTCAAGCTTTGGGTCTTTAAATCCAGCTCGAATTTCGTCGTGAACGGCCCACATTACTTGAGGTGGTCCAGAAATGTCCAAATTCTCTAGTATTGGAAAAAGTTGATTCTCAATGCGAGTATAATGAAGCTCTAATTTTGCTAGTTCTTTTAATAGTTCTAATTTATTCTCATCGGTAGCAGAGCGTATTTTCTGAATTAAATCCATTGCTATTTTATTTTCTTCCATATAAGTGTGAATTGGGTGTCCTGGAACTGTTTCTGGGCGCTCCTTTTCGTCCAGCATATCTTTGAATAATTCTACATGGATATCGCATAGCTCTGTAATTTGGTCTGCTTTCAGAATCCCTTCATCAATTAAGCTTTGTTCCATCTCACCTATTTCAGCCGAAGAAGCATCTACTAAAATCTCTTTAAACCGTTCCTTAAGTCCCTCGAGCTCCGCTCCCTTGTGCATGTCAATTACGAGTTCTTTTAATTGTTCTCTTCGTTGAGTTTTTAATTCCTCTATTTCTTCTGAAGTTTTACCCATCGATTCTTCAATTACTTGGAGAATTTTGCTCAAATCAACATCAATTAGTTTTGAAACATCCTTTATTGTGGCGCTTTTTCCAATAGTTCTTCTTACTATTGGATTTTTCAGTCGTTTAATTTTAGGCGATAACTTAAGTAATTCGGTATATACATGTGGAAACTGTTTAATTAAAGGTAATATCTTAGTTTTTTTATTTATATCCATATTATTACTACCTTTTCAAAAATAATTGCTCTAAGCTATATCAACATAATATACAATTTAATTTTTTTTGTTAACATGTTCTTTTAAAATTTTTAGGAATTTTTACTTCTATTATTTGTAAAAAAAGATAAAAGGATTTTAAAAAATTAAAAGCTGTTGATTGTTACTTAGTTTTCTCTTCAAATTCCACAAGATTATTTAGTAACCTCTTCAAAAAACTTTCGAAGCGATCTATTTCTTCCTTAGAAAAACCGTTATAAAACAAATTTTGTTTTTAATTGGATTTATATTAACCTAAGATAATTTTATAGAGCTCTTTAGCGAATTGTGGTTGAAATTTTAAAATTTTATCAGAATCCAATGTTAAAATTCTAAATTTTACAAAGATTTCGTTGCTAAAGTCTAAAACATGAAAGTGTGGTCGAAAACCAAAAATTTCTCTGTATTTAACGCACAATCTATTAAATTTGTCTATTTTAATACGGAATTCGCCGAACGGAACTCGCATTTTGAAAGTGTAAGAATGTACCATATTTTTGCGGTCTTCAGAAAACGAGTTAAAGAAGTTTTTAACGTCGGTCTCTTCTTGTTTTCTAATAACCTCATTGTAAGCATCGATGTCTAATCGAGCGTTACCAACGTCTTGCGGAGCTCGAATTTGTCTTTTGAAGTGGAAATATTTCTTTCTTGATTTGGGCTTAATCGTATAGTTTAAAACTATTGAAGATATAACATCAGAATTGGAGATTTCTACGATAATGCGGTCTAAGGTCTCAATAACGACTTTGGTAAGCGTGATAGACTTAATTACTCCCTTATGGCCAGAAATTTTAACTACATCCCCAATATCAATGGGGTCTACAATCCATAATAATACGCCCGCAACAAAATTAGAAAATATTCCACTTGTTACGAACGCTAAAGCTGTGCTTAACGCACCGGTTACTATTGCAGTAGTTTCAGGTGGAAGCGCCGTGAAAGAGGGAAATCCGTTTATTACAAAGTAAAGTAGGGTTAAAATCGATATTATTCTAATTACAAAAATTAAATTATTTTTTTTTCCTACAGGGATTTTCCCTATTCGACTAAATAAATACGATAAAAACTTGTTAACAATAATCAATGAAATGGCAATGATAAAAACAAATAGAAACGCTTCAGGATCACTATTAAAAATTGAGGTTATTTTTCATCACCCTCGTCTTCTAATTTTAAAGCCGGAAGACTCTTTTGGTATTTATCCCATCCCTTATAAATTCTATCGGGATATAAAGCAAAGAGAATGTCTCTAAGAAAAGAATCCAAGTAGTTCAAAATAATTACCGGGTTCTCTGACCTTATATACAATATAACGCGAACACGTCCAAATCTCGTGGTATCAACAGCATAATCAGGTTTGATGCTGAATATTGGTTCATAAACGTTAAATACATTTAGTAGTAGCTCATCGAGTTTTATTGGGTCTAATGACCCTAAAATCTCTACTTTTTTGATGTATGTAGTTGTTTTTATCTTCGCCGATAAAATCTTATTTATCATCTTAATATAGGCTTTATAGTGCTCAATTTTACGAAATTCTTCTTTCTTTAACGGTTCGAAAATTTTAAACTTATCGTGAGTGAACTTCACTATAGTAGAACCGTAGACGTTACTGTTTGGAATTATAATCTCAACCCCGTCAAATTCCCGTATTTTAGTATAATTTAAATTGATTTCTCTTACAATTCCTTGTATACCGTTGGTTTCTATCAAATCCCCTATTTCAAATTGCCCTGACGATAACAAAAGCGCTCCTGAAGCCATATTATTAATGATGTTTTTAAAATTTAACGACACAGCAACGATTAAAAATGGAACAATGGCGAAAAATAAAGTCTCTTCAATAACATACAGCAACCAGAATAAGAAAATGCCCCATATAATAGATATAGCAATTGAAACAAAAGTTCGATAAGAGCGCTTTTTGAATAAATACGCAACAAAACTATTCAATGGTTTGCGTACGATGTAAATGATTATGTTTATTACAATCAAAATTTTTACAGATTGCTCCCAAGGGGGCAAATAAAATACCCATAACACGATGACAAAGAGAATAAAGTAAATGAGAAAGTTGTATTTTTTTTTCATAATTTTATATTTTGATGGCTTATTTATTATTTTTCGCAAAAGAAAACACGTTCCTTTAGGGAAGTGATGAATTTTGCATCACTAAAAATTGAACCTCTTCTTCTTTAAATACGAAAAGAATGATAGATTAACCAATGCAACTCGTTCGACAAGTTCAATTCAAACGCTCGAAATTATTGGACGAGATGACTTTTCTTTCAAAAAATTTGTTTAACGGCGCCACCTACACGGTTCGACAACGATTCTTCATGGATCGTCATTGGATCCGATATAACGAGTTATGGCGGTTGCTAAAATCACACGAGGTGTATAAAAAGCTTCAAGAGATGTGTGGTTCTCATCCTCCGCAACAAGTCTTAAAGCAAGTAGATCGAAACTTCAAGAGCTTTTTTAAAGCAATTAAAATATGGAAAAAAGAGCCGTCTAAATTTCAAGGAATGCCAAGGCTCCCCCATTACAAGCGTAAGAACGGTCGCAATTTGGTCTATTTCACTTCATTACAATGTAGGTTGAAGGACGGGTTTGTTTTACTCACGAGAAAGATGGAAAGATTAGGCTTTCCGAGGATAAAAACGAATCTCGAAAATGTGAAAGGAGTTCGCATCGTTCCTTTCGGGGATCGGTATAACGTCGAATTGATCTACGACTACGAGCCGCGAGACTTGTACTTGAACGAGGATAATGTGTTAGGGATTGATTTAGGACTTAACAACATCGTAACTGCGTCAGATAACGTTGGAAATAATCCATTGATTATCAAAGGCGGTGTCGTGAAGTCGATCAATCAATTCTATAACAAGCAATTAGCCAAATACAAATCGTTAGGCAAGATTTGTAACGACACCGAATTGACTAAACGCATCTTGAAGCTTCATCGAAAGCGAAACAATAAAATTAGAGATTTTTTCCACAAAACTTCGAGAAAAGTAATCAATTACTGCATTTCTAACGATATAGGGACGATAATCGTTGGGTATAACGAGGGCTGGAAACAGAAAGTTAAGATCGGCAAGAAAAACAACCAAAACTTCGTGTCAATACCTTTTCTAAAACTTGTCCGACAAATCGAATACAAATCCGAGATGGTCGGAATTAAAGTAGTGAGAATCACCGAAGAATACACTTCGCAAACTTGCTCTTCGTGTGGAATCGTTCGCAAGTCAAACCGCAAGTATCGTGGTCTGTATGCGTGTAAGGATTGCGGATTAGTATTAAATGCCGATGTAAACGCTTCAAGAAACATGATACAAAAAGGAGTCCCTGAGTCCAAGTGGTTAGGGGATAGAGGATGCTTGAACCATCCATTAGTGTTAAAAGTTTAACGACTTTTAACCTGCGAATCCAAGCCCTTTAGTTTAGGGCGTGGTAGTTCAAAAAACTGTTGTAAAGCTCCACAAACATCAACTTGAAGCAATTAGAACCCTAAGTATTGGTAAATTAGTTATTGGTTTTTAGGATCATTTTTAATAAACTATTTATGTCTAACTAACCTAAATTTTATTTAGCTATAAAATACAATTCTGTAAAAAACGAGAGTTGTGCGAAAAAATGATGTATAATAATTTGGAGGGCTTAACGCCTGAAGACGAAAAAGAGCTAAGCATATTGGAAAACCAAATTACAGAATTATTTACTTTGTTAGAAAAAAAAGAAATACAAGTATATCAATTAAAAGACGAGAACGCAGAATTAAGAACTCGAATTCAAAATCTACAGCAACAATTGAATCTACCTCCACAACAATCAAGCCCACCTCCACAACAATCAAGCCCACCTCAGCAACAACTAAGCCCACCTCCACAACAACTAAGCCCACCTCACAATACGGATCAACAAATTGAAACAATAAGAGTGCCTAATCAAGAAATATCTCTAGCAACCTCACCTATCACCAGTTTTTCTACTAATAAAAGGAAGTGCCCTAAATGCGGAGTCATGGGTTTCGCCATCAAAGAAGTTGATGATAAAACACGTTTGATTAGCTATGTACCAAGAAGAATTTACGCGAAAAAACGCGTCTGCACTAAATGTAGGTATGAGTTTTAAATCCCACACTTAGGTTCTGATTTTCCACCAATATGGAACATCCATCGAGATAAAACGATCTTTAACAAACAATTTAATTTTATTTTCGGTTAAAATAAATGCGATTCCACCTAAAAAGGGAACCCATTCCGCGTCAGGAGGTATTCCAAACCATCCGAATCGTAATGCCATTAAAAAAACATCGTGCGTTATGTGAATGTCGATGCCTCCCTCTGAAGCATCGTGAATACCATTCCAAATAACTTCTGCTGCCTTTTGGCAGTAAATTTGAAGTGGAGATATTAAATCTGGAGAATAGAGTCCAACAGCCCAACGAAACATAAATTCAATATGAGAATTTTTCATATTAATATTCTGGAAAAATTTTGGAGCAGTTCCCGCGAAAAATAACGGCCTAAGTACCCCTTTTAACGCTCCATTTCCTCCAGTCTCTTCAAATCCAGTTAAAATTTCTTCTGCCGTTTCTTGACATCGCCCTACAGGGCTATGATACAACCTGATTGCTCTCTCATTAGGTAATTTTTGACCAAATATCTTAGCTACTTGATGTCCTTGAGGAGTTAACCTTAGTTCATGCATTTTCACTAATTCAGTGGGATCATTTCTATGGGAATGTCTTAGAATTAATATTATCTTCGAATCTACTGGAAATTTATTGAGAGCTTTAACGATATTACGTGCCTGTACGGTCCATTCAGCACTTTTCCAAATGTTTTCTTTCATCTTATATAGTTAAAAATTATAAAATTAAAAAAGTTATTTTTAGCAAATCCACTTTCTCGAAAAAGTATACGCTTCTGAACCTCTATTACAAAAATTTAAAACTGTTCTTTAGGTAGATACATTAAGGAATTGATTAGATCAGATACACATTGAGCTGTGGGGTGCAATTTATTCATATCGATTTTATCTAGTGTGTCTTCTGCTGTAAGGAGATAATAAGGAGATCTAATCCAATGTATAACTTTTAAATCTCCATGAATAGCAAAATGACCCGCTTCACCGATAGGAGGCGTTGCAAAGAAATTATCTGGAACTAATAGCATGTTTTCAATTTTATGTTCTTTAAAAGCTTTAGTTGTAAGCGCTACTAGACTTTCGGTTTGTGAAATGAAAACAGCACCTAACGCTAAATTCTTAGTTAATTTAAAATTATGCGTTTGAGGGTCTTCTATGACTTCTCTAGCGCATAAATGTTCCAGATTCACATCTACTAGTACATCTTTTAATAAATTGTTTTTATATTTCCGGGCGAATTTTTCAGCTCCTATCCCTCCATAGAGATGTCCCGCTGATAAACAAAACAATAAAGATCTAGGTCTTTCACTCTTAGGAATTTTTGACCACGCTCTTAATTGAGCTAATACCATAGCAACACCCGTTCCATCTTCGGATGCGCCTTTAAACGCCGAATCGTGATGACTTGAGATCATTATTGATTCCTCAGAATTTCCTGGGAGAATCCCCCATACATTATGAGCTTTAGTTGTTTCGCTATATCCTTCGAGAATTAAAGTTCCACGAGAATCTTTAGCTTGTGCTATTTCTCTAACTTTTATACCATCATATTTTCCCACATATAAAGCTGGAATTGGTTTCATAGCGCCATCATAAGGCCCCCAATGACTATTCACATTTGAAGGGTAGTCTCTTAAAATGAGAACTAATCCCAAGGCTCCACCATTAAATGCTCGCCAATATACAGAATCTTCTCTAGGTTTTCCTCCCAATGATTGTGGGGGAAAATTTGATAATGCAAAAGTTAAAACAAGTTCTGTCGTTTCATCGATAATATTAGTAGGATCAGAAATATAATACGGTTCTGCTAGCTTCATTAATTTTCCAAAAGGCATGGTTGGAAATTCAATATCGGCAACTACAATTTTACCTTTAATGTCTATATTTTTAAAATCTTTTTTTTGGCCAGTTCCCACATAAACTAAAGAAGCTTTTATTCCTTCATTATCGGTAAAACCCGTATTTAACACGTAAAAACAAGGAACTTCAATTTGTTCTCTATCTCCCGATATAATTAATTTCCAATTCGTTGCAACCCAATTTACAATATCTATTGGTTCCTTTTTTACTGATTCCAGCCCAAATTCTTTTAATTTACTTTCTAAAAAATCTTCAATTATATTCCCCTGTTTTGTTCCTATTCTCCTGTGAGGTTCTTTGCAAATAATCTCTAAATCTGTTTTAATAGTTTCTAAGGAAGGAGCTTCAACATGATGTTTAGGATCATTCAAATTTAATAGGAATTCTTCCACTCGCTTTCTCATCTTTCTCATTTTAGGGATTAACTTGATTAAGTTAATTAAAAATTTCTTTTTTGACATATGAAATTCAGGCGAGGGCTCGAAATCTTGTTCTAGTTCTTTCATCGTTCAATTAATATTTGATTTTTTTGACATTTAAATTTTAGTTATGTGAAATTATTCTACTTGCTAATTTATTAAAATATAGTTGAAAATTGAGAATAGATTCTATCTTATAGATGGCTAAATATTTCCATAAATCAACATTTTATCGACTATAGTTTGAAATAACAAATCCACGTTTTCTCCAGTTTTAGAAGAACATTCGATGTAATCAAATTCTTCTCGTACTGTAAGTATATCTTCAATATCCTTCTTACTCATAGAGCGTTTTTCTTCTAAGTCTAATTTTCCACCAACTACTATTAAGGGAAATTTTGGGTCCCGATTGTTCAGTCCTTCGTCAAATGTTAAAAGCCATTTATCTATATTCGTAATACTATCACGATTAGAAATGTCACACATAAAAATTGCTGCAGAAGATCCTTTAGCATAGCTAGGTAGAAGAGACCTGAACCTTTCCTCGCCGGCAAAATCCCAAATTTGGAGTGTTATTCTCATAGTTTCCGTTTCTATGAATTTCATCAAAATTGCCGCTCCTAAAGTTGACTTTAGGTCATTATCAAATTTAGCAGTAACATAACGGTTGATCAATGTTGATTTGCCAACACTTGAATCTCCAAATATACACATTTTAAATGCTAAATCCATTTTTGGAGTTTTAATTTCCATAAGCTAGAATCCCTTCGTTATATGAATTATCAAGTTATAGATTAAATTACAATCTACAAAAACCAATTCTTATACCTAAGAGAAAGCAAGTATTATATACTTCCTCTGTATTCAATTAAGGATGCATGAGTTTAAAAAATTTACTACTATGATATTAAAATTGAGATTATTCTAAAGATAAATAGAATTAAAAGATTTCTAGGCTGTAGTTGTAGCAGAGTTAAATATACATTCCAATGAGAATTCTAAAGATACGGTTGGTCTTTTATTTTTTTGCGAGCTCCGAATTTTTTTGATCGCATATTCCAACCTAGATTCCCCATTTTTGTATATAGGCTAATGGGCATGAACTTTTTTCCTACAAGCTCTATAGCTTCTTCGGGAATCTTTTCTCCTTCGGATAAAGCTTGCGCTGCAATATCAAATCCTTTCGTTACATTTCTCACCATTCCTCCGCGTTCTTCTAAGGATTTACGACCAAATATTCCACC
>JAUWNA010000005.1 GCA_030612905.1 Promethearchaeota archaeon | reverse complement strand
GGGGCTATTTCATTAAAAAAAATAAGTATATATTACTATCAATACAGAAAAATCACAAAATAATTTTTTCATTTAATTTTTTCTTTTTTTATTTAGTATAACAAATCATGGCTTTTGAAATCCCAATAAAATCTATTTGTGTATACAAATGAATTGAGATAATTAAAAAACAAAAATTTGTATATATTTGAAATTGAAGAATATATTTTAAATAAGCAATACGATTCTTTAATAGAAGATTTCAAACATATTTTTAACTATCTAAAGATGGATTTAAATCCGGATTACATTAAAAAAAATTTGGAACATATTGGTAAAGAAACAGCAAGAGATATATTAAAAGAATGGATCGTAAATTCAGATAATATCCATTTAAGGGAAACCGCGTTAAACCTCTATTCTTCTATGGACGAGGGAAAGGAATTTAAATTTTTCGAACAATTATTTCTTTCAGATGAGAGTTTTGAAATTAGAGGTTTATCAGGGAACATCTTACGAGACAACTATTTTTATCATAAAAAGTTCGTATCTCTTCTAGAGTTTACATTAAATAATGTTAATAATATGGATCAAAAATTCTTTGCTGTAGAAACATTAAACTTGATTGACACAAAAAAAGCTCGAAAAATCATTAAAGATTATTTGAAGAAAGCTATTAAATTAAGTTTTAAGAAAAAGATTTATGAGTTTCCCGAAGAGATATTTAATTCTAATTACGATACACCTCTTCCACATTCAATCTTAGAAGTTTGTTTTAATTTGATTCTTTACGACTACTACGTAAATTCTTGTGGATATAACGTAACATTAAGGAAAGGTTTAATTATCTTGTTAAATTGTGAGGGTAGTAAGTTGGATGATATTTCTGAAATTCAGGCTTTTAATAAGCTTGTTAAATTAGAGCATTTACAACTCCAAAGAAATAATATTCAAACTATTCACGGTCTTAGCCATTTAACACAATTAAAAACTTTAAATTTATCGCAGAACCAAATTAAAAAGATTGAAAATTTAGACAGCCTGAATAATCTCCAGGAAATCACTTTATCTTCAAATAAAATAAAGAAGATTGAAAATCTGGATTTAAGGAGTTTAAAAAAATTATCGCTAGATCGGAACTTAATTATAGAAATTGAAAATTTAGATAATTTGCGCGATTTAGTACTATTAAATCTTAGCTATAACGCTATTTTAAAACTAAAAAATCTCGATAATTTATGTAATTTAAGAACCCTTTTTTTATCTTTTAATCAAATAGAAACAATTTCTGGTTTAGAAAAACTTGAGAATTTAGTTACTTTAAATATAAACGATAATCGGATTACTCATATTCAGGGGTTAAAGCGCTTGCTGAGCTTAAAAGTTTTAAGTTTATCCAACAATATTATTGAGAATATTGATAATTTAGATAATCTAACAGAATTAAATAAATTAGAGATTTCTAACAATAAAATTGAAACATTTGATGGATTAGAAAATCTTAAAAAACTTCAAGAGCTATTTATTGATAAAAATCATATCAAACAGATGGAAGGAATAAATAATCTAGAGTGTTTAATTATTCTCTTTTTAGAAAACAACGATATTAAAGATTTTAAACTTAGTTATATTGATAATTTAAAGAGTTTGAACTTTATTTTTTTAAACGAAAATCCATTAACTCCCGAGAGTTGGGAAATCTATCAAAAGAGAACTCGATTTCCGTAAAGAAATCCCTTTTAAATTCGAAAGAATTTAAGGGTTGTTGTCTAAATAATCATCTATCCACAAATCCAATAGAATTTCGTCGTAATACTTAGAATCCATATAAAATTGTTTCTTTCTGATACCTAAAATTTGAAAACCCATTTTTTTATAAAGGTATAGAGCTCTTTTATTATTAGAAAAACAACTTAAGATAATTTTTTCTTTATTGTTTAGCTTTTTAGATTCTCGAATCGCTTCGTCGATTAAATTAAATCCAATGCCTAAATCTCTAAATTTTGTTTGTATAATTATACCCAATTTACCTACGTGAGTGGCAGCATCCCATTCAAGATTTGAGATTTCACATTGGCCAAGGATATTGTATGGATTTTTTAATTTTGGGTGAGTAGCTACAATACATATTTCTCTTTCTTTTTTAATATTATTATACCACGATTGTTTTTCGAATTCAGATCTTACCGGGAAAAAAACTGGAAGATATATTCCTTCATCAACAACATTGTTGAAATTATTCCAAATTCCGTCAATATCTGATTCTTTAACATGTCTAATGATAATAGTTTCTCCGGTTTTTAACTTTAAAACTTTTTTCATTAATTGAATATAAGTTTTTATAATTAAATTCCTTATCGTATTATTATGGAGAATAAAAATGAAGATAAGAATTCGAAAAGAGAAGTAGGGGATAAAGAAAAAATTCGTAATTACTTAGAGCAAATGGCTCAAAATAAAAAATCACCAGTTGCAAAAGATTTGGTGCAATTAAAACACGTTGAAGTAAAGAAACAAGAAATAAGTCAAGAAACAATAGAGCTTGCCAAAACTCTTAAAGACCAAATTTTAGAACACGATCAATTTGAACGCCTTTCTAACGACGAGCTTACAGTTCTTGAATCGTTTATGAGTAAAAGAATGTTTCTTACACGTATCACGATTGTTGTTAATCAAAGTAAAATACAGTTGGGTATTGAACCATTTAAAAAAGCAGATTTAGAAAAAATTCTAGAAGTTTTAATTTCTAAGGGTTATTTAGAAACAGAGCAAGTCGAAGGAAAGACAATATATATTCTAACAGAAAGAGGGAAATACAGAATTCAATAAAATTATAGGACATTGAAACGAATATCACTTTTTTTATATATATGAATAACAAAACAGTATTAATCTTTTTTAAGAATCAATTTATTAATAGGAATATCTTGATATTCTCCTGAAGGATACTCCCTTCGAATTGTTAAGGGTAAAATTTTAGATTTTAATTCAAGCAAGGCTATCTTAATTGGGTCTATTAAATTCTTAGGCTTATCTACTAATATAGGGGCGCCGAATGAAATTTGTAGTGCTCTTGCACCTGTGATGCGCGCTTTTTCATATCTGGAAAGAAAAATAAAACCAACCTTAATATCTTTTCGAACTTCTTTATACAACTTTCTCAATTCACGAGACTCTAAAAAAGAAGACATAACATAAACCAAAGAAATAGTAATTAAATTTTGAAAGGTAGTATAAAATAAAACTTTTTTGGTTTTTATCGTAAATTAAGTAAGTTTAAATTTTTCCATCGCCTAAAGATGGTGCGCAAGGGGGGAATTATTCAATTTGAAAGAGATTTTCAATTTTTTGAACCCCCGACCGTCGAGATTTACGCTGTAAATCAGCGAAGATTTACACGGTGTGAGCGTGTCGTTATACGGCTAAACCACTCGCGCTAATTTTATTGAGAAATTTAAATTTATTAAAATAAATTTTTATTTATTAAAGGTATTAATATAATTTAAGAGATTCTATAGACTCTGTAACTTTAAAACTTATATTAAAAACAAAAACTGTAAAAAGCTTTTTAGAACGATATTTTTTGGTGATCTCTATATCGAAAAAAGAACAGTATATATCTCACCCTTTAATTAAAGAAAATACAGTCTTAAGGCGAGCTTATCAAGAAAGTATATTTATTAATTGCCTAAACACCAACTGTTTAGTGGTTATTCCTACGGGACTAGGAAAAACGATTATAGGCTTGATGTTAGCGGTACAGAGATTAACAGAAAAACCCAATTCAAAAGTAATATTTTTAGCTCCAACCAAACCATTAGTTAATCAACATTATAAATCGTTCTTAGGATTAACTGTCATTCCTTCCCAAAGCTTGAAAGCAATTACAGGAACGACTTCACCAGAAAAAAGGAAAGAATTATGGGATGATTTAAAGGTCGCTTTTATGACGCCACAAGTGCTCCAAAATGACATAATTTCAAATCTTTATTCAATAAATAGTGTTAGTTTGATTATTTTTGATGAATGTCATCGTGCTGTTGGGGATTACGCATATTGTTTTATTGCTAAAAAGTATATGGAATCTTCGAACAATCCTCAAATATTAGGGCTTACGGCAAGTCCAGGATCAACGGAAGGGAAGATTAACGAAATAAAAAACAATTTATTTATCGGTCACCTTGAAATTAGAACAGATCTTGATTCAGATGTTAAACCTTACATTTACAAAGTCGATAACGAGTGGATTAAGGTTAAGCTTCCAAGCGAGTTTTTAGAAATTAAAAAAGTTATTACAGAAAAATTAAGAACAATTTATAAATGGTTAAAGCAAAAGGAATTATTGAATACATCAGATATCTCAAAAGTTACAAGAAAGAATTTGTTAGCTTTAGATAAAGTAATCAATGGGAGGATTTCGACATCTAGAACTGATGACGAGAAGTTCCAATTATTTACGGCTAAAAAATATACCGCAAATGCCATAAGGCTTTCTCATATGGATGAACTAATAGAAACTCAGGGGTTGAGCGCTTTAGATGGTTACATGAAAAAAAACATAGAAAAGATAAAACAAAATACAGCAAATAAATCGTTAAAAGAACTTTTAAGAGATCCTGACATCAAACGCGTTATTGATTTAATTGAAGCTAACAAAATAAAAGGAGTTATACATCCTAAACTAGAGAAATTAGCAGAAATTCTACATAATCAGATAATTGGAAATAATGATTCAAGAATTTTAGTATTTTGTCATTTTCGAGATTCTGTTAACAATATAGTTAAATTTCTTAAAAAAGATCCAAGCATAACGGCACATAAATTCATTGGACAACAGAATAAAGCATCTGACAAAGGTTTAACTCAAAAGGAACAAATCAACCTTCTTGACGACTTTAAAGAGGGAATTTACAATACGTTAATATCGACGAGCGTTGGCGAAGAAGGGTTAGATATAGCAGAATGTGATTTAGTTATTTTTTACGATGTCGTTCCGAGTGCTGTACGTTCGATTCAACGTCGCGGGAGGACTGGTAGAAAAAAAGAAGGAAAAGTCATTATTTTAATGGCTAAAGGTACTCGTGATGAAGGATACTATTGGGCAGAAAAAGCTAAGGAGCATACTATGAAGCAGAGTTTAAAAAAAATAAAAGAAACTGATTCCAACTCTAAAGTCGTTGGGCAATCGAGTCTCTTAAATTTCGTTAAAAAAGAAAAAGATGGTAGAGATAAGGCTAAGTTAAAAAAGCAAAATGAAATTAAGTTGATCCAAAAAATTGAAGGTGCCGAAGAATTTACAATTATTTGTGACAATAGAGAAACCGCCTCTGCGGTTGTTAGGACGCTATCTTTAATGGGAGTTGATTTAAAATTAAAACAACTATCTGTGGCGGATTATGTAGTGTCGGAAAGAGTTGGGATTGAACGAAAATCTGCCCAAGATTTTAATGATTCTATTAAAGATGGAAGATTATTTAACGAACTGAACGATTTAAAAAATAATTTTATTAGACCCATCTTAATTTTAGAAGGAGACCCTTTAATTAATTCGAATATTAATCAAAACGCGCTTTACGGTGCTATAACTTCCATTATTTTGAATTTAGGGATTTCTATATACAAAACAAAAGATTCCACTGAAACTGCTACTTTCCTTTTTCAATTAGCGAAAAAAGAACAATCTAGTGCTAAAGGAGAGTTAAAACTAAGATTTGAGAAGAAACCCATCGAGATTTCTCGTTTATTAGAATACATTGTTGCAGGCGTTCCTGGTGTAAATTCGCTTAGAGCAAGAAACCTTCTTCGAGAATTGAAATCCCTCCAAGATATTTTCAATGCTGAAATTGGTGATTTATTGAAAGTTGAGAGTATTGGAAAGAAAATCGCTCAAGAAATCTATAAGTTAAGTAGATTTAAATATCGTAGTGACTCCTAAATTGAGAAAAAATTATTTTTAACTTAATTTTTTAAGATTATGGACGCCTTTACCTATTCTCTTTATTATCTCTTCAATTTCTTCTTCTTTCACGATTAATGGTGGCATCATAATAAGGGTATCTTTTCTATTACCACAGTAATTTTGTAAAACGCCTTCTTTTATTATGGAGAGCATAGCTAATTGCCCAAATATTTCGCTATTAAACTCCATGCCCCATATAAGCCCTCTTCCCCTCACTTCTTTTATTAATTCAGAATTATCGTCCGCTATTTCTTCTAAACCTTTACCAAATAGCTTACCCATTTCCTTTACATGTTTTAAAAATTCGGGATCGGACTGAATGTCTAACATCTCGCACGCAATTGCACAACCTAAATCTGAGCCACCCGTTGTAGAAATATGAATGAACGGATCGTCCTTAAAAACTGACTTCTCTATAAATGGTTTGTAACTACAAGTAGAAATTGGATATATCCCCGAGCTCATACCTTTCCCTAAAACCATAAAATCAGGAACAACTTTTTCACTCTCATATAAACCACCATAAATCGCCCAGAAATGACTTGTTCTTCCAAGTCCAGCTTGAACTTCGTCAATGATCATCATAACACCATGTTCGTCGCAGAGTTCCCGAACCTCTGAAAAGTAACCTTCGGGAGCGATTAATACTCCGGCAGTTGCTGGAATAGTTTCTAAAATAACACACGCTACATCATCCGAAATAGTTTTTTTCAAGGCGTCTCCATCGCCAAAAGGAACTTGCTTAAAACCAGGAAGATTCCACAGAAAGTTTTCTTTAAAGCCAGGATCACCAGTTGCCAAGGCAAATCCGGTATGTCCGTGAAATCCTCCAATTGCGGAGATACATCCATTCCTTTTTGTATATGCCCTTGAAAACTTAATGGCAGTATCAACTGCTTCACCACCGCTAACTCCAAATGTGGTTTTTGTTATTCCAGGAGGCATTAATTCCGCTAATTTTTTCCCCAATATAGCTCTCCATTCTGATAATAACAGATGATCACCAATATCTAGCCCACCATCTAAAGCATCCTTAAGAACTTGAATAATTCTTGGATTTAGATGACCTAAATTATAAACACCTCCACATGTGTGGCAATTAAACAGTTCCATTGGTGGATCAGAGGGTCTTGGTCCAGCAAGTGACTTAATTTTAACTCCTTTCCGCTCTCCCAGTACGATTCCTAACCCAAATCCTTTAAAAGTTCGAACTTTTGGTGCATTCACATGTTTTGCGTATAATTTCATTAACTCTTTCTGTGATAAAGTCCCAATGAATTTTTTATTTGAACGATTTTCCATGATTTGACAATATTTTTTTTTCTATTAAAATATTGCTTATAGTTTTTAATGTAAAAGTGAAAGAACACACACGTGGAAGTAAATTTAGCATTTTTTTATTCAAAATTGAATTCTAGAAATAAAAGGTAAAAGGATACTTTTTATGGCAAATAATACTAAAAAGGTTGTAATAAAATTTCATAATTGCATGAGAAATTTTTTAAAAATAAAAAAAACAAACAATTAAAATTAATAATAAAATTTTTATGATTAAAGATTAATACTTTTATTTTAATATTTACAATAATAAGATTATAATCAAAAAAACTTGGTGTAAAAACAATTATCAAATTTAAAGTAATAGTAGCAGGTGCTAAAAATGTAGGAAAAACATCTCTCATTAGGCGCTATGCCACTGGAAAGTTTGATAAATCAACTTTGTCGACAATAGGGGTTGATTTCGAAACAAAAAAGGTTGTAGTGGATGATACAGAGATTCTTCTAAATATTTGGGATTTTGCTGGAGAAAAAAAGTTTCGTCTTTTATTACCCTCTTACGTCTCGGGTGCTTCTGGAGCTCTCATTCTTTATGACATTACGAATAAAGATTCTTTAAAAGATCTTCACGATTGGGTTAAAGTTATTACTTCAGTTCCAAATTCTCCAAAAACCAAATTAATGATTGAAGCTAAGATTGATTTAGAAAACCAAAGGGAAGTCAAACATGAAGACGCTAAAGATGTATTTAATAAATACAAATTTCAAGGAGAGATAATTGGAGTTTCTTCAAAGACGGGAGAAAATGTAGAAAATGTCTTCGAAATGCTTGGACGACAGATTCTCAATAATTCTTTAAAAAAATGTTCTAGTTGTAATAAATATTATCCATTAGAGCTTAAATATTGTCAATATTGTGGACAAAAAACTCGCTAATTCTACAATATTGAATGTAAACTCAACATTTTAATAAATATAAATTTTATACTGAGATAGATATCTTCCATCATACTTACAGAAAAAAAAGGAAAAATTATGGTTTTCTCGCACTATAGGTTATTCAATAACCTAAGCGGGAGAATCATTTAGGGTTGTGGGTCAGCATTTCCAGGCATTTTAGTTTACCTTAAAAAATTTATAACTACATTATACTTATGATGATTAAAATCGCTCTTGGTATTATTAGCGATTTTATAAAATCTCTCTACATCAATAATATTTCTAAACTTTATTTTTAAACTTAAAGAAAAGAAAATGAGACATATGAGTAGTTTAAATAGTTTAATTAATGATATCGCAATCTAATTTTTAATCATAAAGAAATTAATTAAATAAAATTTGAAATTAATAAATTTAATAATTTTTTGAAAATTTTATAAAGATAAAAAGGCGTTATAAAAATGACTTATAATATACAAGATGATATTACTACAATAATTAATCGTCTAAGAAAAGATAACATTTCATTTCAAGATAAAATTATTTTAGTAACTGGAGGCGCAGGATTCCTAGGCTCTTGGGTATGCGATGTTCTAGTAAAACAAGGGGCATATTGCATATGTTTAGATAATTTATCTTCTGGGAGGTTCGATAACATTTCTCATTTGATGGAAAAAGAAGATTTCCGTTTTATCAATCACGATATTTCTAAACCTATTTATTTTGGATTGACTTATCATCCAAACGGGATTTGCGTGGGCGATATTAAGAGAATTGATATTGTTATGCATATGGCTAGCAGGGCGTCTCCATTTGAATTCAAAAAATTTCCAATTCCAATATTAAAAAGTAATACTCTTGGAACGATGAACGCCTTAGGTATTGCGAAAGCCCATAATGCGTTATTTTTCTATACAAGTACTTCAGAAGTGTATGGCAATCCTCCCGATGAAGCAATTCCGACACCTGAGACCTATTTTGGGAATGTAAACCCCGTAGGTCCCAGAAGTTGTTACGATGAGTCTAAAAGGGCTGGAGAAGCTTTTGTTAAGGCGTATGAATTACAACACGGAATCAGAACGAAAGTAGTAAGAATTTTTAACACTTCGGGACCAAGAATCAGATCTGGGCCGGAGTTTGGAAGAGTTGTTCCGAACTTTATTCGTCAAGCGTTAAGCGACGAGGATATAACAATTTTTGGGGATGGTTCTCAAACTCGCTCTTTCATTTATGTTGTAGATGAGATTGAAGGAATTCTAAAAATAGTTTATAAAGACGAAGCAATTGGAGAAGTTATTAATTTGGGTAACAATAAAGAATACACTATTTTACATTTAGCTAAAATCATTACAAAATTGACTAATTCTAATTCAGAAATTGTATTCAAGTCTTTACCTATTGACGATCCTGTCAGAAGATCTGCTGATTTAAGAAAAGCAAAAAAGATTCTAAATTGGCAACCTACAACTTCTTTAGAAGAGGGGTTATTGAAAACAATAGCTTGGTTTAAAGATAATGTTTAAAATGAATAGTAAAGAAGAAAAAAGAAAAGTACTTAACAGTTATAAAGAATTTGATAAAATTCTCAAAATACTCTTAATTATCGGTATAGTTGTTGTGTCAGGTTTTATTATTTATGCCGTCTTAACTCCTAATCCAGGTTATTGGTATCTTGGTATTTTGAATTCTGACAAAAAAGCAGAAAATTACCCTACAAATGCTGCAGTTGATGAAAATGTTACTTTTTATATTTCTGTTGGAAATTATTTAAATCGGGATTTTTCATTCCATATAGAAATTTTGAAGGGAAATAACGATACTGTACTAGGACCATTTCCCTCGTTAAACGCAACCTCATTTGTAAATTCGTCTACAATTACTTTACCACATAGAGAAGTTTGGATTTCTAGTGCATTTAATGTGTCCTTTTCACAGGTCGGAACGAATCAAACTATAATTGCGGAATTATGGGAAATCCCTTCTGCAGGAATTAGAAGATTTTTTGATGTAGTATATGTTAGATTAAATATTACTTCTTAATAATCGTAAAAATGAAATAAATCTAAATTATAGCAATAGATTAAATCATAATAATTTAATTTTTAGATCCAATAATTTGTACATCTTTGATCCTTACATACGGGGCTTTAAATGGCCCATAAATTCTATAATCTTTTGATACGGCATCAATATTTTTAAATAAATCCAACAAATTTATACCAAACATAGTTTCGTTTAAAGCTTGCTTTATTTCTCCATTTTTAATTACATTACCTTGGGAAATTAATCCACTAAAGTCCCCTGTGGCAATATTTGCCGAATCTCCGGTAGAATTTAAGAATATACCCTCTTTAACATCTTGTATCATTTCTTCTATAGAAGAAGTTCCAGTTTGTATAACGAAGTTTGATATACCTATAGAGGGAACAGAACTAAAGGACCTTCTAGAAGCGTTTCCAGTGCTTTCAACGCCTTCCTTTCCTGCAGTATAACTGTTATGTAATAAGCCCGATTTTAAAAAAATTCCTTTTTCTATAATTTTTTTATTCTTGCAAGGAACGCCCTCTCCATCGAAATTACTAGATCCTACAGCACCATCTATCAATGCGTTATCTTCAAGAGTTAAATATTCAGAACCAATTACTTTTTCTCTCTTATCAACCAGAAAGCTTCGTTTATATTGAAATAGTTCTGCGTTTATTGCGGAAGCAATTGGGTTTAAAATAAGATTAATAGTTCCTTTAGGAGATAATATTACAGGCATCTTTTTGGTCTTAATTTTAATTCTATTAAGATTTCTTTTCGCATTTTTTAAAGCTTCAAGCGCGGTATTTGTTCCGCTAATATCCTTTAGTTTTCTTTTTATTTGGGATTCGTACCCATTTGAAGTCTCTCCAGTACTTTCATTTTTTACAATAATGTTGGATGAAATTGAAAATATGGTTTCTTTTTCAAACACTTCGATATTATTTGAATTGAATACATAGGAGATATTGCAACTAGATGTGAAATCACCAGATTGAGAAATCGCTAAGTCATCGTCTTCACATACAGTAATCAATTCTTTAACGTATTCAATTGAGTCTTCAATGGTTAATGTTTTTATATTGAGATCGTATAATTTTTTAACATTAGGATAAGTTTTGTATTTTAATGGTAAATTTTGAAAGTTAGGGTCGGCAGTGCCTGCATTCATCATCTTTATGGCGTTTTTTATAATTTTTTCTATAATTCTTTTATTTAATTTATTTGTGAACGCAAACCCTAAAGAACCTCTTTTATTGTAAATTCTTATCGAAACTCCATGGTCGCTTCCAATTTCACTGAATTTTATTGAATTTTCTTCGAGTTCGATGTTGGTATATTCGCTCTTGCCAACGAATATTTCTGCGCATTTAAAATTTGGAGCCTTTTTTTCGGCGATTTTTATCCCATAATTGGCAAGCTCAAAAATGTCAATCGTATTTTCCATTTAATTCAACCCTCCTACGGTTATATTTTCGATCCTAATGTACGGTCCTCCATCACTTACATGAACGCTCTGACCACCCTTACCACATATTCCAGATGAAAAACCGAATGTATTTTTATCACCAATCGCAGAGATCTTTTTTAGAGCTTCTAAAATCATACCTGACAACGCAACATCTCTCATCAATTCCTGTTTTTCTCCATTTTTAATTTTATAGGAAAATTTACATTTAAATTGGAAGTTTCCTGTGGTCGGATTCGTATATCCGTACAAAAAATCTTCACAAAGAATTCCGTTTTTTGTGTCTTGAATCATTTCATCCACATTCCAGTCTTTTGGTTCGATGTAAGTAAATCCCATTCGAACTTGAGGCTTATAAGAGCTAGATGAAGCTCTTCCATGGCCGTTTGGAGGTACATTCATTCTAGAAGAGGTTTCTAAGTTATGTAAATAATTTTTAAAAACTCCATTTTCAATTAGCACTGTTTTTTGGGAAGGAGTTCCTTCATCGTCTACAAAATAACTCCCAAATAACTCATATGGTAATCCAAATTTCGATCCTTGCCCCATCGAGGGATCATCCACTACATTAATGTCGTCAAAAGCCACTTCTTGACCAATCCTTCCTGCCAATATGCTCTCCTTGCTCAAAACCAAATCTGCTTCACACGCGTGTCCAAGTGCTTCGTGAATTAAAGTTCCGGCAAGTTTAGGATCAGCTATAATCGTAAATTTTCCTCCAACTGGAGATTTTGCTTCTAATAATTGAATCGATTCTTGTGCTGTTTTAACGCTTAAATTTTCTGCTTTCTCTGTAGATAATATTTCGAATCCCCCCAACCCTCCAACGGAATTAATCGATCTTTGAATTACACCCCCTTTTTGTGAATAAACTATGTTCAACAAGCGTAAATATGAAAGATCTTGATAAATATTGCTACCAAACGAGTTTAGAAAAACATAGCTTTTAACGCTATCCATGTAAATCGTATGCGTGTTTTTTACCTTTTTAGAATAATTAGATGCAAGCTTTTCGTGATGTTTTACAAGAAGAATCTTTTCTTCAATATCTACATCTACCAACTTTCTCTTAGTCTTAATTTTAAAATTTTTATTAATAGGATTAACTTCTTTGATTTTGAACTTGTGTTTAGTTAAAGACTCTGTTAATTTCGCTAGCTTAATCGATTTTAAAAAGCTTGTTTTAATTAAATCTTTATCAAGATCTTTCAACACATAAAATCCCCAACCTCCATTCACAAAAGTTCTTATTCCACAATTTGTAATTTCATAAGAAGAGATTTCTGTACTTTTTTGATCCGTAAAATCTATAGTCGTTCCAACACTTATCGTTGCTCTTATATCCCAATAATCAATTTGATTTCCCGCTTCTTGAGTTAAGTGATTCATAAAATCGTTATCAAATAGCTTTAATTCGTTCTTAATTTCCATAGTATTCACAAAATCACCGTATATGAATTATTAATAAAAATTTAATAATATTATATTTAGAATCTTAAAAAGATTGAAGAGGAGAGGTTTAAATAATTTTATTTTTTAAAATAATATTCATTTAAAATTATCTTTTGGGTTAAGATAATAAAAAAGAGATTCTTTTTCTCCACTCATCTTCAGTTTCTTGATAGTTTTAATGGCTTCTTGGAGCGTTATCATCTTTGAAATTTTAACAGAATTTTTAAACTGAAAAGACTGATTACATTTCCAACATTTTTTTGATTTTAATATCTTATTGCTATAAAACCATTCACCACAGTGATAACACCGAAAAAAATAGAACTTTTGAACGTTGCGCATCTTAAGGTGATAATAAAAAAATTAATTTAAATTTCAAGTAAGGCTACTAATTTTCTAGCATACAAAGTATATTTTGATATTAAAAAAAAAATAGTAAAATTAAATTTCCAATAGAAATTATTAATTCTATATAATTATATATATCGTATATATCAAAAATTTTAGAATACTCGAGGGTATATTCCGTATGAAGGAGATAAGTGAGAAAGAGTTAAAAAAATTAAATATTGATGAATTAACGCACTTATTTGTTGATAACATAAACGAACAAAATTTGAAATTAATTGAAGGTATTGAATTTCTTGTCGAGGAAGATTTTGACAATTTCACACAAAACCTAAATTATGTCATTGAGACTAATACTGAAGTTCGAATCAAAAAGGCTTTTGAATCTAAGATTTTTAAATCTAAGCTAATGTTTTCAAAGGCGGACAGGCTAAAACTATTTAATAAAATTAACGATATCAAAAATATTGGAGAATATTCTGCTAACAAAATGCTCCTTTATAGAGTTGTATTTCCTGATGAAGAGTTTAAACTCCAAATACTGAATATACTTAAATCATTAAAATTGATTTCAAATCAATTAACAAACGCAATCAAATTTATTGGTTCTGATTTAACCAAAGCTCACGATATCTGCGAAAATGTCAAAGACGAAAGGCGAAGGATGAGAAAAGAAGAGTGGGAGCTTCTTAATCGTTTGTATAATTATGATATGGATTATTTATCTAGGACCTTCCTTTACTTGAAAGAATTAATAGAAGGTGTAATGATGTTGGCTGACCACATCAAAAGTTTTTCAGAATACATTCAATTTATAGCGATTAAATATTTAATTTTCGATTAAATTATAAAACTACGATTGATATGGCGGGTGATCTAACTTCAATTTTAGTTATCGTTTTAATTATTTTGGCAATCTCTCTCGCATTCGCTATAGGCGCTAATGACGAAACTTTATCTTCGTTAGTAGGAGCAGGAGTTTTAAAGTTTAAGGTTGCATTATTAATTGGGGGTATAGCCGTTGGAGCTGGGATGTTCTCCTTTAGCTTTTCGTTTGTAGCAAAAACGGTAGGTGCTGATTTATTAGGAGAGGGTTTAACTTATACTACTATTATGTTGTTAACTGTTTTGATAAGCAGTATAATTTGGTTAGTAATCGGGAGTTTCGCGGGAATTCCATTAAGTAGCACTCACTCACTAATAGGGAGCATAGTTGGAGTTGTAATCGTGTATTCTTTTTTACAAGGAGGGGTAAATCCAGAAACGGCGTTTAATTGGGTTAAATTAGGTAACGTCGTCCTTAGTTGGTTCATATCGCCTGTGTTTGGCTTAATTATTACTTTTATACTTTTTAAAATATTTGCTAAAACTTATTTATCAAAATTAAAAGGTTTGAACCAGATCGAGAATTCTGAAAAGAATTTCAAATGGTTATTGTTAATTACTGTTATCTTTGCCGAGATATGGGTGGGTGCAAATTCGGGGGAGGCTTTAGGTATCCTTTACGGGTTATTGGACAATGGCTCGTTGAATATGGGGCAGTATATATTCTACGCGTTTATATGCGGAATTGCTTCTTGTATTGGAATATATTTTGCCGCACGATACGTAATTAGAAACTTAGCGTCGCAAATGATTGATTCTCGTCCGAGCGAAGGTTTAATTATTCAATTAAGTACTGCCTTAATTTTGATGGTTGCTACATTATTAAGTTTACCAATATCTCATAGCCATGTTATCGTATTTTGTATAGTTGGTATGGGTTTAGCTCAAAAAAAAGAAGTAGATTACAAAGGATTAGGAAAAATGGGGATATATTGGGTTCTAACTTTTCCAATTGCAGCTGCTCTAGCGGGGTTTATTTATTTTGGATTTAATTTATTTGGATTAACCTAATAAAATATATATAATATATTGTGATATAAAACATTACAAAAAGAGAAAAAAATGTGATAAAAATGGGTTCATTGATAGAATTTTTAAAAAGAGAAACTGCTCTAAATGTCTTGGAAAAAACAATCAAACACGCGCAAATAGTTCAAGAATGCGTAAAAGAATTAGAAGTTGGGCTAAATTTATTACTAAAAGAGAAAAAAATCGAAAAAGCTAATAAAAATTTTCATAAAGTTGATCTTCTAGAAGACGATGCAGATAAATTAAGACGGAGAATCCAAAGAGAAGTCTCTAAAGGAGAATTAAACCCCAGCATAAGACTAAACTTATCACATTTAGTAAAAAGATTGGATGATGTAGCAAATTGTAGTACTGGCGTTGCTCGAAGAATTGTTACGATACCAATAAGTTTTTGGGAACAAAGTAGCGAAGAGACCATAAGTATTGTCTTGAAAATAATAGAAACAACCGTAGAAGCAGTTGAATATTTAGATAAGATCGTGATTGATTTAGTGGAAGAAAGGAAAAATGTGAAAGAGTACGCTAAACTAATAAATCAATACGAACACGAAGTGGACCTATTAAATATTAAATTAAGAAAAAGCCTTCAAGAAACAGACTACAATGTAAATTTCTTTACAATTTTTACTATCGGAAACATATTCGACATTTTAGAAGCTATTTCCGATTCTATTGAAGGCGTTGCCGATTATATTATGGTTCTTCTTACAAGTACGAGCGGTCTTTAAGTCAAAATAATTTGCATAAGAACGAAATCAACATCAATTTATAGAAATTAAAAAATCAATTGTTAATTCTTTTAGAAAATAAAGAAAAATAAAGAAAAAATCAATCTTTTAAAATATTAATTAATTTGATGGAGCAAAATTAAAACTTATATTTTTAAGTAGTTCTTTATACCTTGAACGTAATGTGACTTCCGTAACGGAAATTACGCGCGAAATATCTTTCTGACTCACTTTAACGTTTCTCAACTTCGCTACAAGATATATAGCGCCCGCACACAATCCTTTAGGATCCTTGCCAGATATCGAAGTAGTTTTAATAAAATTTTGAAGTACGCGCATCGCCTCTTTTTCGACCTCAATCCCTAGATTCAAATCTGCGCAATAACGCGGAATTAATGTAATTGGATCGATATGCGATATTTTTAAATTTAACTCCCGAACCAATATTTTATAGCACTTTTTTACGATGTTGTCGTTAATAGAGGCTTCCGCTAAAATTTCTTGAAGAGTAATAGGTACTTTTTCGTCTTTACACGCGTAATAAGCACAAGCCGCAACCATACCATTAATTGACCTGCCTCTTAATAGTTGTCTTTTAAAAACTTCTTTATACAATCGTACTGCTGATTTTTTTACTCTTTCAGGAAAATTTAAGTTGCCGCCAATTCTTTTTAATTCAGTTATAGCCATTAACATGTTGCGTTTTTCCCAGGATAAGTGCGTATTCCACTTAGCAGCCCGTCTTAAATCTGGGTTTTTGATTTTTGTCCTATCAATAACAGTACTTAAGCCAATATCTGGCATCAAGATCGACATAGGAGATCCTGTACGCTCCTTTCTATCTTTTTCGTGTTTAGAATAGGCTCTAATTCCACTATGATTAATGTCTAAATTTCTCTCGCCTACAACCAAACCACATTGTTGACAGACGGTTTCCCCTCTTTCTAGAACATTGATTGTACTTCCCCCGCATTCGGGGCATAAATTTGTTAACACATCTATTTCTACGACCATTTTAACATACCTCTTTCCAAACCATGTAAAAATTATTTTTTATTTTTTTTTTATTTTTTTTTCATTTTCCTAATTTTCATAGGAATTAAATGATAACAAAAATTACTTTTTGTACACACAATTATATTCTGTTATCACAAATTAGTCTTCTTACATATTTAAACATTACGATTTTAATTCAAAAATTTACGGATTATAGCAACAAATTTTTTTTTTGATAACGAATTCAATTTTTTTCTGTGAAAAAGATGAATTTGAATATAAATATTTTTAATGGGATTAAAAATCTATATAATATCGATATATACCATAAGTAAAGATTCTTTTTTGTCGGGTTTGGATTTTTCTATTCATAGCAAGGAATTATTTTAGAATGTGGAAATCTGTTAAAATTTCATTTTTTTCGTAAGGTGGCGCGATTTAAATTACTCAAAAAAAAAAAGTTGCTTAAGAGTGAGCAAAAAATTTCTATTTAGATAATATTAAATAATACTTCTTTCACTATTTTTTTGGTAAAAATCGTGTTTTAAGGTGAAATACTGATCACAGCAGAACGGAGAAACTCGGACAAATCGGAAGATAGGTCAAAAAAAGGAGACCGTAATTCAAAAACTGTGAAAGAACAACCTGAAATTAAGAAAGGGGGGAAAACTGAAAAAAATGGCGATATCCCTCGAATGACCGAAGAAGAAATTAAAAATCTTGATTTGGACGATGAAAAAATTAAACGCCTTATGAAGAAATACGAGAGAGAGACGGGTAAATACGCGATTTGGCGGGGAGCTGTAACGGAGGGGTTTAAGAAATGGCTAAAAGGCGAAAAAATATATACACGAGATAAAGAAAGAATTTCTTTGTATGTAGCTGACGACACTAAGGATGATTGGCAGGAATTTATTAACACAAACAAAGAAGATTTTCCTACTTTTTCTGAGCTAATAAGGCAGAGCGTCAAGTCGTTTATTGAAGACTCTAGTAAAGTTTCTAGCGAATTATCTAAACTTAACCCGAAAACAATATCTAACATATCTCACGCGTTAAAAGAACCATTAACTTCTATTAAAGGATACTCTCAATTATTGCTTGAGAGCGAAGAATATAAAGATAAATTGAGTACCCACGTAAAAGAAACTGTGAAAAATATCTTTGATCAAAGCAATTTGTTAGAGAATATTATAAAGAATTTCTTAGACAACATAAAACCCGATAGTTCTCCATACGACATTTTACTAATTGAAGACGATTTAGCAACAATTAGATTGATTACCAGTTATTTTGACAGTAAAAAATACAGTTGTAAAGGGGTTGTTAGCGGAGCGAAAGGATTGGAAGAACTACGAAGAGCTACACCTAAAGTCATTTTATTAGACATAATTTTGCCAGATTTAAGTGGTTACGATATTTGTAAAACCATAAAAACTGATAACTCTTATAAAAAAATTCCTGTGTACTTTCTTACGGCCATTTCGGCGTCTGAGGTAAAAAAACACATTGAAGAAACAAAAGTAGATGGGTTTATTCTTAAACCTTTTAACTTTTCTGATTTTGACATTATTTTTGAAATATTAAACGGAAGAGCAAAATAATTAGATTCAGATTCTATTATAATAATCCTTTATTAGGATTTAAAAAAAAAATATTATAGATTACTTACTTATTAATATAATAAATAATGTTTATTTTTTGTAAAAAATTACTTTTATGTAATATTTAACATAACAAAAATAGAATTTTTTATAATAAGTAAATATTTAAGTTAAATTTTGAACTGTAAAAAACAATTAAATCACAAAGTAAAAATATAGGTGTTAAAAATTCCTGACGAAAAGAAACGCAATAGTAATTCGAACGATGAGAATAAGTATTCTATGCCTAAAGTGACTGAAAATGAATTAAAAAATCTTGATTTGAAGAGCGAAAAAGTTAAAGCATTAATGAAAGAATACGAAGAGGAAACCGATAAATACGCTATCTGGCGCGGTTCTATAACCGAAGGTTTTATTAAATGGTTGAAAGGAGAAAAAATTTATGATCGCGAAAAAGAGCGAATTTCGTTGTATGTAGCCGATGAAACTAAAGCTGATTGGCAGGATTTTATAAATACTCATAAAGATAAATACAAAACTGTATCAAAACTCATAAGAGAAAGCGTAAATTACTTTATTAAGCAGAAATCGGGTTTAATCGGTGAAGACTTGCATAAAATAGACGAGAAAACTCTTACAAACATATCCCACGCATTGAAAGAGCCATTAACATCAATTAAGGGGTTTTCACAACTATTAATTGAGAATTATAGGGAGGAATTGACGGAGGATGTATTTAATACAATTAAAAACATCTTCGAGCAATCTTTACTTCTCGAGAATAAAATAATTAGTATTCTAGATAATATAAAAATGGAAAGTTCTAAGTACGATATATTGCTAATCGAAGATGACTTAGCAACAATTAGATTGTTAACGAGTTATTTTGATAGCAAAGGTTTTTCTTGTAAGGGTGTTGTAAGTGGAACAAAAGGATTGCAAGAATTAGCCAATAACCCTTGTAAATTAGTTCTACTCGATATTATTTTGCCAGATTATAGCGGTTACGACATCTGTAAAAAAATTAAAGCAAATAAAAATCTTAAAGACATAAAAGTCTTTTTACTAACGGCCATCCCGGGTTCTGAAGTAAAAAAAAATTTTGAAGATAGTAAAGCCAATGGCTACATCTTAAAACCATTTGATTTCTCTGATTTTGAAGTGATATTTCAATATTTATAAAGCGACAAACCTTTTTTCTTTTAATTTAAAAAATAAGCGGGCTATGAGGGACTTTCGCTTCCATCTGATAAGGGTGGAAGTATCGAACCCCCGACCTGCCGGTTAAGAGCCGGATGCGCTACCTGCCTGCGCTAATAGCCCTGTTTATTTATATCATCATTGAAAACGCACCTGGAGGGATTTGAACCCCCGAGCGCTTACGCGCACTGGCTTACTTGATAGTTTCTATTGTACGCTCAAGGCCAGCGTCTTACCACTAGGCTACAGGTGCTCTGGAATTATGGTTTTTCGATAAAGTGGTATTTATTATTTCACACTCCACCGAACTATCCATGTTTAATGGATGATCTATATTTTTAATTTTTTTTGATTATTTATGATATAGGTATTAAAATAGATTATATTTAATTAAATAAATTTTTTTTTATTTTACTCTCGTAATTTATACTTTAAAGAATACTTATAAGAAAAATATAAATTTTATGTTTCATTGACCTAAATTGAGATGATATAAAAAATGAGCGGGGCAAAAGATTTTAGATATTTAATACCGGATCGAATTTTTAAAGAAATCACTCAAAGAGCAGCAGAAGTTTATCCTAACATCGAAAATTACTGGATTTTTGCGGATCGTAAAGAAAACTTCGGAATAGTTAATAAATTTATTATCAATCCAGATTTGAGAAAAACCAAAACTCACGTAAAACCTAGAAGCTGGATGCGATATAAGAAATCGAAAATCTACAATATGCGGAAGTTTAAACAAGAGCTTGGAATAGATATAATTTGGCAGGGTCATACACACCCTTCAGGAAACGATAAATTACACGCAATCGATAAAAAGATTTTAAAATATCTCTCAAATGGTGTAATGATAATCATAATTCCTGAACTTCCCGAAAATGATCCTCCTTTAAAAGCCCATTTAGTTGGTTGGTATTACGATAAGCGAT
>JAUWNA010000564.1 GCA_030612905.1 Promethearchaeota archaeon | reverse complement strand
GTTCTTGGTCGAGGTTTAGCATCTATGATAATAGTAAGTCGTAACAATTCTTGTACTTAATAATAGCGTTTTAAGATTAAATTGGTTTGTTTTTTATATAAATTTCTTAATAGGAATTCATTAAAAAAAGATGGGAAGTTTCAAAGATTGAGTGGTCACATTCCAAATAATAAACTAAAAAACAAAGGAATCTACAAGGATACAATTAATATCGCCTTAGCAGGAAATCCAAACGTAGGAAAATCAGTTATTTTTAACCAACTTACTGGGTTAAGCCAAACCATAGGAAATTGGCCCGGTAAAACAGTTGAAAAAATGGAAGGCCATCTTGATTTTTTAGGATATCGTTTTAATATTGTTGATTTACCGGGTATTTATTCCCTTTCTACCTACTCCTTAGAGGAAATAGTAAGTAGAGAATACATTGTTTCCGATGATGTTGATGTTATTATAAATGTTGTTGATGCCACGAATTTAGAACGAAATTTATTTTTTACATTTCAGTTATTAGAATTAAAAGTTCCATTAATTATTGCAATTAACCAAATGGATATTTTAAGAAGAAGGCATATGGAAATTGATTTTAAGGCGTTGGAGAACATTTTTAAATTGCCCATACTCCCCGTAGTTGCCGTGCACGGTACAGGTGTCCATCAATTATTAGAAGAGGCTATTGAAATGGTCGTTTTTCAGCACCCTCATACTCATTACAACGGAAAAACCCTAGATGTGCACGACCATCATTCTCATAACTATTATCGAACAGAACATATTCACGAAAAAGTAAAAGTAAATAGTAAAGTGAAAAATAATTTTGAATTTCCTGAGTTATCTAAAGTGCTCTCCTTTGGGAAAGAAGTTGAGTCATGTATTGGCAAATTAATTATGGAGATTAATAATAATCAACTATCTTCTGCCCTAATTAAATACCCACCAAGGTTTTTAGCAATAAAGTTATTGGAAAATGATGAAGAAATTAAAAGTCGTTTTAAAAATAATGAAATTATAAAAATTGCCGATGAGTTTCGAAATCAATTAGAAGATATTCACGGAGAAGATGTTCATACGATAATATCGTCAGAAATTTACAATAAAATTCATGATATAAACGATAAAGCTTTAATAATAAAACCATATAAAGGAAAAAAAAAAGTCAGACTCGCTGATGTATTCGATCATCTTACTACACACTCAATCTTAGGTTATGTTATTTTAGTTGCTGTATTATTTGGTATTTATTTCTTTACTTTTTCTTTTGGAGATTTTTTTAGTGGATTAATAGACGACCTATATACGATATGGAGTGAATCTATTTACAATTCTTATGGAGAGGAAAATTTAATAGTTAAGATATTTTGGGACGGTGGGTTGGGAGGATTTCTAGGAGGTATAGGCGGCGTTTTAGTATATGTAATACCTTTCTTTTTAGTAATTGAAATTTTACAAGATTCTGGTTATTTACCCCGAGCAGCATTTTTAATGGATAAAGCTATGCATACAATCGGGGTCCACGGAAAAACAATTATTCCAATGATTTTAGGATTCGGTTGTAATGTCCCTGCATGTGCTGGTTGCAGAATAATGGAAACAGAACGAGAAAAGAAATTATCTGTCGTATTAACTTCTCTTGTGCCATGCGCAGCAGTAATGACTGTTGTGTTAGGATTGGTAGGGAGATATGTGGGGTTTTTCTGGGTAATCATTTTGTTTTTAATAAACTTTGGTGTTATTTTTTTAATAGGTCGAATTCTAAATAAAATAACGCCTGGTCAA
>JAUWNA010000133.1 GCA_030612905.1 Promethearchaeota archaeon | reverse complement strand
CCTACAGAAACCGCCCCAGGAATTGCTGTTGTGGGTAGGAGTGGTGTTGTAGAGGCTTTTAAGAATTTAAGTTCGCTTAATACCTTTTCCAAATTCATCGATTGAACACTCTTGTTCATTGTATCCATGATTTCTTGAAGTGATTTGGATGTTTCTCTTAGCCCTTTAGGGTTTATTCCTGTAAGTAAACTGTCTAAATTGTTGTTTATGTCCTCATTTAATTCCTTAAGAGATTCTAACACAGTAGACCAGTGTTTATTCATCTGAGACTCAATTGCACTAATCATTTTAATGGTTTCGTTCATAAAATTAACATGAGCCTCGTAACGCTCCTCGTCTTTAGCGCGCAGATCCGAAATCAGCATTATAAGCTTTCGAATTGCTTCTTTCTCTTCACTCATTTTCAAGACTTACTTCTTTTATTTTTCTTTATTATAGTGATGATTATCTAATAATTTAAATATTTATTTTTAAAAAGTTGACAAAAAATTACTTAACAATAAATTACTCGTTAACTTCTCCTAATATAAAAAATAAATCCTATTTTAGAAACCTAAATTAATCATGTCAATAAAAAAGATTGCATGGCCTAAACACCCTAAAATTTACGAAATTAACACTTGGCCATGGTTAAGCAATTTATCTGAGATTTATGGCCATTCAATTAAGTTAGATACAGTACCCGTTGAATTGATTGACCAAGAGTTAACCACTTATGATGTTATTTGGTTAATGGGAGTATGGGAAAGAAGTCCTATAGGAAGAGAAATTGCGATTAACCATGAAGGTTTACAAGAAGAGTACCGTAAGGCGTTACACTATTTTAATACCGATGATGTTATTGGTTCGCCATATTCAGTATACTATTATCATGTTAGTTCTCACCTTGGGGGTTCAGACGGTTTAAAATCCTTCCGTAAAGAATTGGCCGATCGCGGAATATTGCTGCTTTTAGATTATGTTCCCAACCATGTTTCAGTAGATCATCTATGGACGCTTGAAAAATCAGATGTTTTTATAAAAGGAGCTTTAGATGATTTAATAGCTAAGCCGTACGACTTTTTCTCTTTAGGAGATATCGTTTATGCTCATGGTCGCGATCCGAATTTTCCTCCTTGGACCGATACCGTGCAAATCAATGCGTTTTCGCCTGAAGCTCGTTCAAAAGCCATTAGCACGCTACTTTCGATCGCCCAACAATGCGATGGAGTTAGATGTGATATGGCAATGTTAATGACTAATAGCGTTTTTAGCCGCACATGGGAGGAAAAAGCAGGTTCGGCTCTTGAAAAAGAATTTTGGGAAGAAATTATTGTTGCTGTAAAAAAGAAATTCCCCGATTTTAAGTTTATAGCGGAAGTTTATTGGGATATGGAATTCGAATTGATGCAGCAAGGATTTGATTATTGTTATGATAAGAAACTATACGAACGCTTAGCTAATGATAGTGCTCAGGGGGTTAACGAACATCTTAAAGCAGATTGGGATTACCAGAGTAAATTGCTACGCTTTATTGAAAATCACGATGAACCAAGAGCTATAACGGTGTTCGGAACTGAAGCATCTAAAGCTGCAGTTGTTATTACTTCAACACTACCTGGCGCTCGCTTGATTTTTGAAGGTCAAACACGAGGATACGAAATAAAATTACCTGTTCAATTAGGAAGGGCGGCGACAGAAGAAGATAACATAGCTCTTATGGAATTCTATGACAATTTATTGAATATTATTCCCGGAACAGAGTTTGATAATGGAAAATGGTCCTTATGTAAAGTTAAACCTGTCGATCCAAATGATAACTCTTTCAATAATATTATTTCGTATCAGTGGTGGACAGATAAGGGTCGACTATTAATTGTTGTCAATTATAGTTTAATTACTTCCAAAGCGCATTTAATAATAGAAGATATAGATTTTGGACTTTTTGACTGGAAGTTTACAGATCTGTTTACAAGGAACGAGTATATTTATAAAGGAGAAGATCTTCGTGAAAATGGATTATATATCGAATTAGAGGGTTGGAATAGCCATATATTTCGTGTAGAAAAAGCGTGAAAGGCTTTCAATATATGTAAACTGTTTTTGCTAGATATAATAGTTGTTTAAGTAAGATTCTTGTTAAATTTCTTAAGAAAATTTTAATATAATAAATATTTCTAATCATTTATGAAATCGGTTATACTAGCTGCTGGAAAGGGAATGAGATTAATGCCCATTACATCATCTCGTCCAAAACCTATGATACCAATCGCAGGTAAACCATTACTCGAATATACTATTTTAGGGTTGAAGGAAGCAGGAATAGATGAAATATTACTAGTCGTTGGTTATAAAGAAGATATAATTAGAAATTATTTTGGTAATGGAATTGATAGATTTCAAATTAAAATCGATTATAAAACCCAAGAAGAATATTTAGGTACAGCACATGCTTTTGGTTATGCCAAGGATTTTATTAAAGACGAGCCTTTCTTAATGATATACGGCGATTTGTTAGTAGATCCAATAATATTTAAAGAAACAATACGGAAATTCAATGAAAATAAAATTGAAGGTTTAATCTCGCTAATAGAAGTAAAAAATCCTCAAGATTATGGAATAATTTCGCTAAATTCTGATGGTTTTGTAGAAAAAATTGTTGAAAAACCTTCTGCAGATCTAAATGTAGGAAATTTGGCTAATGCCGGAATTTATATCTTTGATCCTTTGATATTTAAAGCAATTGAGAAAACAGAAAAATCTGTTAGAAACGAATACGAATTTACGGATTCAATGGAGATTTTAATAAATCAATTAAATGGAAAAATCATAGGTCACGTTATAAAAGATCATTTCTGGAGCGATATTGGCTTACCCTGGCAACTATTTGAAGCAAATATCTTTCTTTTAGATCGAATAGAACGAAAAATATTAGGTAATGTAGAAGAAAATGTTCATATCTTCGGTAATGTTCACATTGGAAAAAATACAAATGTGAAATCGGGAAGTTACATTCAAGGTCCGTGTTTTATTGGAGAAGACACTTTAATTGGGCCTAATGCATACATTAGACCTCATACATCAATAGGAAATAATTGCCATATTGGTATAAGCGAAGTAAAAAATTCGATTATTTTTTCTGATTCAAATGTTCCGCATTTTAACTACGTGGGAGATTCGATCATCTGTGAAAATGTAAACCTTGGAGCAGGTACGAAAACATCAAACCTACGATTTGATAATAAAAGTGTTTGGGTTAAAATTAAAGGAGAAAGAATAGATTCAGGGAGGAGAAAATTAGGGGCGATTATTGGACCTAATGTGCAAACTGGAATTAACGCTAATATCATGTGTGGTAAAAAAATTGGCGAAAATTCTGTAATAGGGGCACAAACCTTAGTAACGGAAGATGTACCACCAAATACTTTGTTTTATCAAGACTCTTCTGAAAGCATAAAGAAGAAAAGTAACCCCTTTTATTAAATTAAAAAAAATCTAATGAACTGTTACTGTTTTGGAGAGGTTTAATGGTTTATCAGGGTCCAAATCGTGAGCTAAAGCGGCATAATAAGCTAGTAACTGTAAAGCGGGCATAAAAGTAATTGGACTGAAAAGGTTATGATATTTATCAGCGGGTTGAGGAATTCGAATTGTTATGTCACTTAATTTTGTTATTTTTTCATCGCTTTCCACAACGACGGAAATAATTCTTCCCCCTCTAGATTTGAACTCCATTACGTTCCCAACTAATCTCTTATATGTCTCGTCAGGTGGAGCAATAAAGATTATAGGAAATCCTTCTCTTACTAAAGAAATTGGCCCATGTTTAGCAGAAGCTGCTGAGTAACCTTCGATAAAACGACAAGCCACTTCTTTCAATTTCAATCCTCCTTCTTTGGCAGTTGCGATTGAAATACCTCTTGCTAAAAAGAAATAATTCATATTTTTTTCTAAATTGTTTACGATATATTTGATTAAATCAACATTTTTTTTAAGGAATTTTTCAATGATATTAGGAATTCCAGTTAAAGCATCGTAGTATTTTGTTATTTCTTCATCAGATATTACTTTTCGAATTTTTGCGATTGAAACTGCTATCAAAGCAAGAGCAAGAACTTGCGTGCTGTACGTTTTTGTTGCTGCAACACCAATCTCAGGTCCTGCATTTGTTACGATCACGTGATCAGAATACCTAGTAATTGATGAACCTACAACATTAGTAATCGTTAAGATTTTGACAGATTTTGCTTTTTTTGCCCATCTAATTGCTTCAATCGTATCGATCGTTTCACCTGATTGTGAGATTGCGATAATCACGGAATTATTTTGTAAATTACCTGCTAGTTGAGTCTCAAATTCAGAGCATTCTATATCTTGAATGTGTTTACCAAGAAATCTAGTAATTATGAATTTTCCTGCTAGTGCTGCGTGATAAGATGTACCTGCTGCAGTGATGTATATGTTATCTGCTGATAATAAAGCGTTTGCAAACTTACTTAAAAGTTGCTCTGAAATTTTCATAGTAAGTTTTAATGCATTTGGTTCTTCGTAAATTTCTTTAAGCATAAAATGCGGATAACCTCCCTTTTCTGCAGCATCAATATTCCATTCAATATTTCGTATTTTTTTTTTGATCAATTCATTATCGTTTTTAAGATCAAAAAATTCTACTTCTCCCGCTTTCAAAACAGCAAGCTCGTTATCTTCCATTATATAACATTTACGAGTAAGAGGTAAAAAAGCAGGAATATCTGAGGAACAATAAGTTGTTTTTCCTTCTTCTATTCCAATTATTAAAGGAGATTCTTTTCGAGCAACTATAATTAAATCAGGATTATTTACCTGACATACTGCTATTGCGTATGCTCCTTCGCATTTTTTTAATGCGTTTATAATAGCAACCTTAAAATTATCACCTTTTTTCATAAAATCTTCAATTAAATGGGGAATAACTTCAGTATCAGTATCTGATTTAAACAAGTGTCCTGTAGAAGAGAGTTCATTCCGTAATTCTATAAAATTTTCTATTATCCCATTATGCACAACTGCAATTTTGTTTAAACAATCTAAATGTGGATGGCTGTTGACTTGCGTTGGAGCGCCATGTGTAGCCCACCGGGTGTGTGCGAGAGCAAGTTTAGAGTTATTTGGAATATCTGCTAAATTTACTTTTTTTTGAATTTCCTCGATTTTTCCAGCCTCTTTTTTAACATATAATTTAGAATTATAAAGTGAAACAATACCACATGAATCATACCCACGATATTCTAAACGTTTAATTCCTTCTAGGATAACTTTTCCTAAAGGAATTTCTTGATTAGTAATTATTCCAAAAATACCACACATTTAAAGATAGAAAAGAATAAGAAATTTAAATAATTTTTTATGCCCGAAAGAAGATATAACAAATGTAATCTGTAAATTTTTTTAGTTTAAAATACATTTAAAGGATTTATTTATGGCAATTAAAGTATTTGTAACAGATAATTTTGAAAAGTTAAGTAAGGTTGCGGCAGAAATCGTAAAAGAATATATTATCCAAGGATTACAAGACAAGGATGAATATGTTTTAGGGCTTGCAACAGGAAATTCACCAACAGGTCTTTATAAAGAACTTGCCCGAATGGCAAACGCTAAAAAATTCGACAGCAGTAGGGTTCGCAGTTTTAATCTCGATGAATATATAGGTCTTCCAGGAGAGAATGCTCAACAACGCACTATCCATCCGCAAAGTTATTGCTACTTCATGATTAAAGAATTCTTTGGGCTTCTTAATAATAAATTTATTGAAACAACTTTGCCTTATGCTTGTTTAATCGATCAAAAAAACCTTATGCAAGAACTAGCTTCCCATCCTGAAGATTGGACCGAATTAGGAACTGATTCTGGAAAATCAATTGTCATTAAAGATAATGCGTCTTCTGAATACTTAAATTGGATTCGTAAAACGATTTTGGATGGATATGCCACAAAAATAGAGAAGTCAGGCGGTATTGATTTACAAGTTATAGGAGTTGGTGGACGCGGCCATGTTGCATTCCATGAATCAGGAATTCCCTTTGAAGGAAGTAAAGTCATGTTAATAAAACTTGATAAAAATACAGTAACTAATGCAGTAATCGATGGACAGTTTAACTCAGAAAATGAATGCCCTCGTTATGCTATCAGTAT
>JAUWNA010000044.1 GCA_030612905.1 Promethearchaeota archaeon | reverse complement strand
TCTATATCGTAGAGCTTTCCTTCCGCATTAGGGTTTATAAGATGAACTTTACCTCTGAAATTGTTAGTAATAAGGTTGGTAGCAATCCGAAATCCGCCTTTTGTTAATTTTTTTGAAGCACCAATAACAGCTACGGACTTGGGGTGTAGAAATATGTCAATTATGTTGTCACTTTCCATTTTCATACAAATTTTCGTTTATTATTACGGATCTAATCTATTAATACAACTTTACAATAGTGATATGTTAAAGGGTAACTAACTGCGCTAGAAAAAGTTTGAATTAAGTTAAATTATTCGAAATGAGATAATTATGTTCCTTTCGGTAAAAATAATAGAAAACTCTCATAGTCATCTGCTTTATATTCAAGATAAATCATTCCAAAAGTATGACGAAAAATATTGATTGGAAAAATTATAGACATCCCAAATTTCTACAATCGTTAAACTTAACGTTAGATGAGCTTAAGCTTTTAAACTTATTTATAAAACAAGGAAAGTTTGAAAGAGTAGATAAAATAGAAAATAGGGAAATTTCAAGGCTTCCTACCACTAGTAATAGCCCAAATTCTTCAAAATATTACCCTAAAGAAAAAGTTGGCATAGATATATAATAAAATCTCCCGATTCTTAATAATAAAATTATCCTATCTTTAAATTGGGTATTATTTTTCTCTTATTAATTGTACGAGAAATGGAGAACATTTATATCTATGTTTATTTATTATGTTTTCAGTGTTTAAAATAATCCTTATAAATTTAATAAAATGACTGAAACCAACGAAAAGATAAGTGAAAGGATTAATATCGCAGCTTACTATTTAGCCCGAAGGGATCACCCTTACGACACGCTTTGTTGGATGCTTGCTGAAAGACAACTCTACTTTCAGCAAAATTTTCAGACACCTGAAAAAAATTTAATTAAAAAAAAGGCTGCTGAAATTTTTTTCTCAACCCCTCCATACGATATTCTATGCTGGTTGATATCAGAATTTGATATAATTCTAAAGATTAAAAAAACTTAAATGATTACGTTAGTTTTTTAAATAGGGTTTGAAAATCTTCTTTCGCGTCTAATAATCCTAATTTTTTTAGTAAATCCTTTGATTTCTCGCTTAATGTGTAATACGAACGAAATTCTGAGCGTTTATATTCCTTTTTTTTCGTTTTTGATTAGTTTACCCTCTTTTAGAGCGTTCAAGTGATAATTTAATCTATTTTCTTGAATTGAAGGTAGTGAACTTCGCTTATAATGAGAAAAAAGAAAGGAATGGGTGAATCGTATGTGTAACTGTACTATGGATAAAAAATTCCAGTTTTTATTTAAAAACTTTAATAACAATTGGTAATTTAGATATTTTGATTAACTTTTCAAAGACGAAATTTTCACGTTTGGTTATTAAAATTGAATTTGTCCGAGTTTGGAATAGAATTTTTACTTCTGGCGCTCCGAATTAACAAACATATCAAGGGATATGTCGACTTTTATTTTGGACCGGAAAATCTTCGGCAAATTGTTGACAATGAAGCTCTAACATCGCCAAAAAAACTGTTATTAGACGCAAAAATGTTATTGAAACAGTTGGGGTCACAAGGTTATGATAAAGAGCGTGAACGGTACTTAGAGAAAATGCTTATAGCAATGAGGACATCAGTCGAGATTTTAAGCGGAATCAAGATTCCCATTAAGGAACAAATTTCAAGACTATTCGATATAACCTTACGACCCGTTAACACATCTGAATTACAGAATTTCAAAGAAGATTTTAACGAAGCATATTTAACGAGAAGAACTGGAACTTCTAAAGAACGAATGAACGACTTGAGAATGCGTAGAAAGGTTCCTGAAGCAAAGGTTTTTAATTTATTTAAAAAAGCGCTTGACATGGTAGAAACGCGAACTAAAGAATTGTTTGTCGATCTCTTACCAAAAAAAGAACATATATTTATAGATCTAGTAAAAAATGACAACGACAACAATATAAAATGGACTTGCTACGAATTTTACCTTGGAAATCTTCAATCCCGTTTAGAGATCAACCCAAACTATAATATGTATTGGACTGCTTTATTGTCTCTTGCCGCTCACGAAGGTTACCCTGGTCACCACACACATTTTAGCATTAATGAACAAAGATTGTATCGCGAGTTAAATCAATTCGAACACTCCATATTACTGCTTCATTCGCCTAAAATAATAATTTGCGAAGGGATCGCGGATTTAGCTCTGAATGTTCTATTTTCTTCTTATCGGGAACAGGCAGAAATTAGTTTAAGAGAATTTTGTCCAGACTCGTCAAAGGAAGACTCCCTTGAAGTATTGACAGCACAAAACAAAGTAAAGAGTAAAGTCTCCCTTTTCTGGTATGATTTTGCTTATCACGCGCTTATTGATGGCTGGAACGATAAGAAATTAATTCAGTATGCAAATTCTTTTAAACTTTTTTCAAAGGAAAATATAAAAAATCAATTAAATGTAATTTCTAACCCACTATATACCATAAATGATTTTTCCTATAGTCTTGGTAGTAGCCTCATAATAAATAAATACGGAGAATTTCCTTCGGTTAAAAATTTTCGAGATATGCTTGTCAACCCGATTTTACCCTCAGATTTAATCTAAAATTGTGTTGTTTTTATATTTATGTCAATGAAAAATGCGGTTTTTCACTTTTTTTAGGAGTTTTTATATAAATTTTAACAATTTAAATTAGCTTTACAATTTAGAAAAATTTATCATTTCGAGTTCAAATATAATAAGAAATAAGTCAAACATCTTCCAATTAACAAATAAGGGGAAAAAAATGCCTGGTCAAAAAAATATAGTACCTTAATTTGGTGTTTTTTATAAAAACATCACCTATTTTCCTTTCTTTTTTAATTTTAAAACGCGTTTTTTATTTTATTAATTACCCAAATAAAGATTTTACTAAACAAATTTGTAGTTGAACTTTTAATTTTATAGAGGGTTAGTGAATTGAAGTTTTTACTACTCAGGATTAATAAATTCTCCTTTTTAGCCTTTGATTTTCTACTCTCAGATTTAAAAACCAGGATGATATGAAATTGAAAATAAGTTAAAATATGAAAAAAATAATTTATCTTATGATTTTAAATACTCCTAACTAGAAACTTTAGTACATTCATGGTAAAGCAAAAATTTCTTAAAATTGAGAATAAAGATTTTCCTTTATTCAAAGAACAAATGAAGTGGACAGGAGAAGGCACGCCCAACGATCCAATCGTAATTAACTTTATCAACGAAACCTACACCCATATACTCTTTTACGATATAACTATCAATGTTACTATTAAGAACCTTCAAAATAAAAGGTTGGGGTTTAAATTTTGTGCCAACACTCGCATTGTGAATTGCAAGCTCACCTCCCTTGCCCTAGTTGACTGCAAAAAAATGGAAATATATAATAATGTGATCTCTAAAGTTGCGAGTTTACATTCTGGAGAATGTTTGTTCAAAAATAATACCATCTTGCGTGATTCGTTCGATAAATTAAAAAAAGGGTATCACAATAAAAAACGTCTTAAAAACTTTATTTATTATAATTCTATATTCATTTTTGGACTGATAACTTTTCTCTATGGCTTGATAATATACCCTATTGCGATCTTCGACATGTTCATAAGCAATCTAATAGGTTTGCTCATGTTTCTCCCACTCGTTCTTATATTTTTTCCGAAACCATTATTTTATATTATTCGTAGTAGAAAATATCCACCTCATCAATTTGAAAATAATAATATCATCGATCAAGAGCAATTTAATTTAAGTTTCGCAATCCAGTAACTATTGCAAAAGTAAAACTGCATTGTCTATTTGAGACTGCAATCATTAAAAAAAAAAAAGGATTTTGGAGTGTAAAACTCCAGAACATACCCCCTCTACAATATATAACATACTTAACTCATCTCACCTCTCAATTTCGAAACAAATTATAGTCTGCCATTCACACAAATCGATTCACTCTAAGCCTGAACCTTGAGCTCCTCTTTCGAATGCCACACACTTGCGCTGTTGAGAATGGCGGGCTGAATACCTCGCCCGAAAGCTCGGCACGTACACCCCCATCTCACCAAACCCGTCTTCTACGGGTGCGCTCGTCTCGCTCCCACGGTTCGCGTCACCGCGCCCCGCTCTCGTCTCTCCGCTCGCCAAACATTCCGCTTATAGCCTTTTCTTTTTACGCGCTTATATACGCTATACACGCGAAATCGGGTCATCATCCGGTCTTCACAGGAGGACCTTAATAACCCAACTAAACGAAATATCTCACTCGCTTCAAGAACAATATGAAGTAAGATTGGATGACTCTTTTCGGGATCTGCTTCGTGCTTAGATGCTTTCAGCACTTATCAGTTAGCGCGTAGCTGCCCGGCGATGCCTTGTCAGACAACCGGTACACCAGAGGCGCCGGCAAAATGTTCCTCTCGTACTGATTTTCCCTTTCCCTCAGTCATCCCACATACCTGGTAGATAGAATCCGACCTGTCTCACGACGGTCTAAACCCAGCTCACGTTCCCTTTTAATGGGCGTACAGCCCCACCCTTGGGAGTTATGCGCACGAAAGTCGATAAGACTCGCATTATGTGCGCTCCCAGGATAGGAAGAGCCGACATCGAGGAAGCAAGCCACGAGGTCGATAGGAACTCTTACTCGTGACAACTCTGTTACCCCCGGGGTAATTTTTCTATCACCTCAACCAGCCACACGAGCACAGTTAAGGATCGCTAGACCAGGCGTTAGCCTCAGGATTCCTTGGTAGTCAGAATCCAGTCAGGCCAGCTTTTGCTCTTAAACTCTTTAGCGGATTCCTGACCCGCCTGAGCTGACCATTGGTTTCTCTAGATATCTTTTCTAGAGAGAGCCGCCCCAGCCAAACTGCCCACCTGCGGATGTCCGACGCTTGCGCGCCGTTAGTGATTTCAAGAAGGAAAGCCGGTATTCCAAAGTTGCTCCGCCGTAACCGAAATTACGGCATCTACGCTCCCGGCTACACTCTGTATCCAGCTCAAAGCCACAACAACAGGCTGCAGTAAAACTCCACGGGGTCTTCTCGTCCCACCAGGTATCTCCGGACCGTTCGCCGGAGTGTAATTTCAATCGTCAGAAGGCTGGGACAATAGGGAGAACGTTGGACCATTCATGCACGTCTGAACTTACCAGACAAGGCATTTGGCTACCTTAAGAGAGTTATAGTTACTCCCGGCGTTTAGCAGGACTTACTCGGGTTGTAACCCGGATTGATCAAACTGCCACTGGCCAGGTTTCAGCCACTGTAAACAAGCTTTCGCTCTATCAGTGACCTATGTTTTTATTAAACAGTCGTCCCCCCCTAGTTATTGCAACTTGTGAACCCCCGCACACTGCCGAAGCTGCGTGTAGAAGTTCGCAAGCAAGCCTTATCCCAAAGTTACGGCTCTAATTTGTCGATTTCCCTAGCCTCCTTTTCACGAATACGCCTTAGGCTACTCACCTAGGGGCACCTGTGTCGGGTCTGGGTACGAACACGGTGTTTCTTGCTGTTGCCTTTTTAATAAATCCTGGGATCAGCGAAACCTTCCACAATTGGATGGCTATTCATGCTTTGGGCTGGGTCTAAGTTTTACACTATTTACCAGCTTTAATACATTTAAATAGGGAGATATTCGACGACCCTATTTCACTTACCCGGAATTGTTAGCACACAGCCATGCGTTACCGCTATTTGTAGCACCGTGGTACAGGAATATAAACCTGTTTCCCTTTCGCGCATACCAGTTAAGGGTGCGCTTAGGATCGACTAACTCTTCGCTGACGACGCATTGCGAAGAAACCCTTGCCCTTTCGGCGGATGGGATTCTAACCCATCTATGCTTTTACTATTACCAGGATCTGCGGTCCAGGACGGTCCACAGGAACTCACGCACCTGCTTCTACCCAACCTGGACGCTCCCCTACCAGATCACGGGATTCTTCCACCCGTGCTCTTGGGTCTCGGTGGCAGATTTAAGCCCCGTCCATTTTCGGGGCTATATTTCTCGGCAAATGAGTTGTTACACACTCGTTAGGGAGTGGCTACTTCTATACCTATCCTTTTGCTGTTTTAGAAATATAACGCCCTTTCTTTTAACACTTAACCTGCACTTAGGGACCTTAACCCAAGTCTAGGTTGTTCCCTTCTCGGCAATGGACTTTACGCCCACTAACCCGTCTCCCAGGGTCTACAGTGCTAGCAGATTCGGAGTTTAAGAGCGAAGCGAGGAATTTCTTCCCCTTACTTTGCAATTAGTGCTCTACACCACTAGCGACCTCGCCTGAGGATTGGCTGACACCAACTTCGGGGAGAACCAGCTATCACCGATCTAGATTAGCCTTTTGCTCCTATTCCCAGTTCATCCAAGCGAATTGCACATCAGCACTGGTGCAGACTTCCATCACCCTTTCGAGCGACTTCATCTTGACCAGGAATAGATCGACCGGCTTCGGGTATTACAGCAGTGACTTTAGGCCCTTTGAGACCATTCTTCTAGTCTAATTCCTTAGAAGGATTCATTACGGCCCTTGGAATAGCAAAACTACTCCTTGGTACATAAATCTTCCTAATGTGATAATTAGATTGCAAGAATATTGGTTTCCCTATGCCTACGTGCCGCGAGACACTTAAGCTCGCCACTACTATAAACTCCCTGGCCAATGATTCCAGACTGATGATGCAACCCTAGTCCTCTGAACTCTGATATTCTGTCACCAGAACTCATTCGTTCAGAATCTATCCTTTCGGGCTGCATCCTTACTAAACTATTTGGTTTCAAGCGCTTTTCACGACCCTTCCGGGTTTCTTTTCATCTTTTGCTCACGCTACTATTTCACTATCGGTCTTGGGACATATTTAGATTTGCCAGCGTGTATCTGGCACATTCGTACGAGAAAACTATCCCGCACTACTCAGGATACCTCGCAGCAGCCTTCCAAATTACGGTTAAGCGGCTATCACGCTCTATGGCTCGACTTTTCAGGGGTATTCACCTTCTTTGGGGAGGCCGTACGAGGTCCACACTCCACATCTCCCTTGGGTTATCCCCAAGGGATTCGGTTTGATCTGTTCCGCTTTCGCTCGCCGTTACTAACGGAATCACGATTGTTTTCTTTTCCTCCTGGTACTAAAATGTTTTACTTCCCAGGGTTCCCTTTCCCTGACGGGAATCTTGCGGATTATTGGACCGCAAGCGGATGTCCGATTCGAGAATCTCGGGGTAAATGTCTACATGCGACTAACCCGAGCTTATCGCAGCTTGTCACGCTCTTCATCGGTGCCCAAGCCAAGATATCCACCAAACAGCGTAGGCGTATTGGCGTCTACTTGAGGAAAGATTCAGATTGCTTGTGAAAAGACTTGTGTATTCAGAGACTATATATATTTGAAAATTGAAATTGAAATTTTAATTGAGACGAAAATATTCTATATTATATCTATGGGGAGTATGTTCTTATGAGCACATTTTCGTTTTTGTTCGTTTTGTTTGTTGTTCATTCGTTTTTGTTCGTATTGCGCCCGTGCTTGGTCCGGAGTCCTTAAACAACCGAGGAATTGGTAGTTTTAGGCACCCATTTCCTGTAGTATCAGGCATTTTGACCGAAGTCACTTCTGATAAACTTCCATGAGGCCGGTACCTGTTATTGATGGTATTTCATCGCTGAACGATGAGATATTTTTCTCAGCCAATAACGCGACGATGTTAATAGGGATAAATTTAGATCACAAATTAAAAATCCATCGACAAAATATTAGAGTAATTTCTTGATTAAAAATTTTATGGTCTGAATTCATAAACTTTAAAAGGAAGGCGGGGTCTTTCATTTGACTAATAATAAGATCGTAATGGATTAATAAGCAGAAGTTTAATAATTTTTTAACGATATTTATATTGGAAAAATCATAATAAAATAAAATTCTAAAATGAATTAAGAAATTAAAAATTCAGTTAAGGGCTCATTTAAAAGAAGTTAGTAATATTCAAAGGTTTACTTAAAATATGGAAATAATGGAAAAGAAGATTTTGGTTGGAACTTCGGGATGGGGGTATGATGAGTGGGTAGGGCCATTTTACCCTAAGGGTTTGAAAAAGGAGGATTATCTTTCATATTATTCGGAAATATTTTACACAAACGAAATAAATACTACTTTTTACAACATTCCTTCAAAACTTGTCGTAACCCGCTGGAGAGACAAGACTCCTTCAAATTTCTTGTTTACGGCGAAACTTCACAGAAAGATTACTCACGAACATAAGTTAGATATTAATTTATGTTTAAACGATTTAAATTATTTTTTAGAAGCGATGAGCCCTTTATTAGAAGCCAAAAAGCTATTAGGGTTTTTAATACAATTACCTCCTTCCTTTAATAAAGAGGAGCATTATGATAATTTAAAAGATTTTATTCAAAATTGGCCGGGTAATCCAGAACAAGAAGGTTATAATTTGATTATAGAATTTAGGCACGAATCTTGGATGGATGACGATGTTTTTCAGTATTTAAAAAGAAATTCGCTAACATATTGTGCCGTTATTGAGCCATTATTACCTCCTAGAATGGATGTTACAAATCCAAAATTTGCGTATATTAGGTTTCATGGTTATGGAAAAAAAATTTGGTTTAATTATTACTTCAAAGAAGAGGAGATTAAAAAATGGGCATTTTCAATAAGAGAAGTAATCCAAAAAGTTGATAGTGTGGGAATTTATTTTAACAACCATTTTTCGGGTTATGCTACTAAAAATTCTTTAATGATGATGCGAGAGTTAAATTTAAATCCCCGAAAAGAACCTAAACAAGTAAGAATATTAGATATAAAGAAAAAGTCTGGTACTTATTCAAGAGGACAAACAGGTTTGGATAAGTTTTTAAATTAAAACACAAATTTAACTTGTGAGTAAGCATAATAGATTCTGTTGCTAAAAGAGGTTGGTTAACTTGGAAAATTTGAATCACAACTTATTAAGAATTGGTTTCATTGGTTCAGGATCTATTGGTAGTTTATTTGGAGGATGTCTTGCTTCTGTTCATACTGATGCTAACCCATTAGAAATTTTTTTTTTTTGTAGAAGGGGTCATGCTAAGATAATAAATAAGCATGGGATAAAGATATACAACGATAAAGGTAATTTAACGCTAACTAATATTAAAGCTTTCGAGAACGCTGAAGATTTTACTAAAATATCAATAAATGACAAGAAATACAAGTTAGACTATTTGTTTTTAACGACTAAAACGTACGATAGCGAGAGAGCGATGATTCAATATAAAGAATTGATTAATTCGTGTAATTGGTTAATAATTCTACAGAATGGTATAGGTAACGAGGAATTAGTGAAGAAGTATTGCGAGAAAAATAAAATAATAAGAATAATTACGTCACATGGTGCATTACTGAAAGAATATGGTCGCGTGTATCATACAGGGGTAGGATTTACAAAAATGGGGTTTGTCTACTTAAAACCCCAAAAACAAAACCATAGTCGTTATAAGAGAGGTCATCTAAAATTAAACATGTTAAAAAATCGTCTGGACGCGGGAGGTTTAGAAACTGAAATTGTTGACGATATTATTAAGTATACTTGGGAAAAAGCATTTGTAAACATTGGGATTAACGCGTTAGGGGCGTTAACTCGTTTAAATAATGGAAAACTTTTAGAGAATGAAAAATTGAAACAATTGATGAGTGCTGCGGTTATGGAGGCGTTAGAAGTAGCAAAGTTAGAATGTACCGAGCTTTCAGATAAAGATTATGTTAGGTTGATGTATTCTGTTGCCGAAAAAACGTACAATAACAAAAATTCAATGCTACAAGACGTATTAAAAGAAAATCTTACAGAAATTGACTTTCTTAATGGTAGAATTGTAAATTTAGCAAAAGAATTAGGTATAAAAGTCCCGATAAATGAAATGCTCACTTGTTTAATAAAAGGTTTAGAAAAATCTTTTAAACAAGAAAATTAGGCTTTAAGGGTCATATAATACGCATTTTCCCCATCTCTATAATATTTTTCTTTTATGTTAT
>JAUWNA010000093.1 GCA_030612905.1 Promethearchaeota archaeon | reverse complement strand
GTTCCCTAAAGACAACATATTTGAAACATACGATAAGTTCGTAACCGATAGGATTAACGAACTGAATTCCTTATTGCAGGGAACGGAAGAGTATTTAACTACATTACTTAGAAAGGGGGAATCGAGTCGAGTACAAGAAGTTTTAAATGTTCAAACTCGAGATATTCGCAAATTTGTGGCCGAAACTTTTATAAAAATAGAAAATATCAAGGAATTCATGAATTTTTTGGAGTATAAAGAAAGAGAAAGTATCATTCCGAAAATAAAAGAGATCCTATCTAAATGGGACGAAACTGTTGAAAAATTAGGCGTTAAATTGGCAGAAATTGCTAATAAATTTTAAGATTCTTAAAACCGAATAAGATTTTTTCATATTTGATAAAACCAACCTCATTTTTATTTTAAATAAATTAATAACTATAATAATTTGTGTTAAAGGAAAATCTTTAATTGAAATTGTTTTTTACTATGACTTGATATGCAAAAAAAGAAAAACTACCCATTTACCGCCATTCTAGGACAACCTCAAATGAAGCTAGGATTAATTCTTAATGTCATTGATCCTATGATTGGTGGTGTGTTATTAACAGGTCAACAAGGAACAGGAAAGTCAACTGCGGTAAGATCTCTAATTGAAGTCATGCCTGAAATCGAAGTCGTGAAGGATTGTGTTTTTTCATGTAATCCTAAAGCTGTTTTGAACGATTTATGCGAGGATTGCAGAAAAAAGAACGAATCGGGGGATCTTGAAATAGAAAAGCGTAGTATGCGTATAGCAGATATGCCTTTGGGAGCAACTGAAGATATGGTAACTGGTTCCTTATCAATCGATAAAGTGCTCACTGAGGGAATTCGTAGTCTTCATCCCGGTCTACTTGCTAAAGCAAATAGAGGCCTCCTTTATGTTGATGAAATAAATCTACTTCAAGATCATATCGTTGATGTTCTATTGGATGCTGCAGCCTCGGGTATAAATATCATAGAACGTGAAGGTATTTCGGTATCACATCCCTCCCGATTTGTATTAGTAGGAAGTATGAACCCCGAAGTTTCTCAATTCAATTCGAATTAGAATTCGGAAAGGGAGAATTACGTCCTCAGATTGCAGATAGATTGGGTTTAGAAGTAAAAATCAAGGCTCCTCGCGATATAAAATTACGAGCAGAGATTACAAAAAGTGTTATTGATTTTGATGACAACCCAAAGGATTTTATTAAGAAATACGAGCAAGAACAAGAAGATTTAAGAAAGAAAATCGTGAATGCGCGTCAAATTATAAAGGAAGTCCAAATTCCCTCAACTGTTTACGAATTCGTATCAAGATTAGTTAGCGAATTGGATATTTTTTCACAAAGAGCAGATATCACCTTTATACGATGCGCGCGAGCTCACGCTGCCCTCAACGGTCGAAAGGAAGTTATTGAAGAAGATTTAAATGCGGCTATGGATTTAGTGTTTGAACATAGAATCAAATCGCTCCATTACGAGATGACTCCTGAAGAAGTTAAAGCGAAAATATTTGAAGTTTACGGAAAGATACAAAAAGCTTACGAGGATCCAGATATTTATCAACCAAATAAAGAAACCGAAGGACCGTTAAAGCACGACGACACCCCTCAAAAGGAATTCAAAAGACAATCTGTTGATCCAAGAAAAGTTAATATTCCCGAAACAAAAGAACAGAAACTTCCACCCCCTAAATACCCTGATAATAAAAAAAGAAACCCAACGCCTGCTGGAGGCTGGAAAGTAAAAGATATTCCAGAATTTGAAGAGCGAGATTTTAATTTTTTTGAAGACGGATTAGGTTCGATGCCATTAATTTACACCATGGAAAAAAAAATGACTTCAATACTAGATAATATTCGAAAAGATCGAAAAATATCTGATTACGGAGGTAGAGGAATTGGGCGGCGCATAAAAATAGCTTCTTCTCAAAAGGGCAGGTATGTTTCATATCGACAGCCTATTAACCGACCTAAAAGCATAGCTCTTGACGCAACGATAAGAACTTATTTGAAAAATACTATATACAATCAAACGGATATAGACTTTCCAATAAAATTTGATAAATATGATTTAATGGATAAAGTGTATGAATATCGCGCGCCATTAGTTTTATTTTTTGTCCTCGACAGTTCCGCTTCAATGCATTATGTAATCAAACAAATGACAGATGTGATTCTATCGTTACAACGAGAGGGATACCGGAAAAAGGACAAAATAAGCCTCATCATCTTTCGAGGAAAAGAAGCTATCGTTCTTCAGAAACCTACTGTTTACTTTAAAACTGCTGTAAATAAAATGAAAAAGATTAAAGGAAAGTCTTACACACCTATGGCAGCAGCGTTGACAAAATGCCTAAAGCTTATAAACGCTGAAAAATTAAAAAATAGAAATATGATTCCCGTTGTTTTTGTATGTTCTGACTGCGGAGCTAACATTTCCTATAAATTTCCTGATTTAATTGCTCAAGTTCAAACAGACTACACATTAATTGTTAACGAATTAAAAGCATTAACAAAGAGTTTATCCAAGAAAGGAGCACATATGGTCGTTTTAGAGCCAAAGAAGTCATATGCGACAAAATCGCTGGGTGTAAATACGTTCGCCGCGGATAACATTAAAAAGAACTTTAAAGAATACGGAAAAGCAGAGATATTTCAATTCGATGGCATTAACCCTAAAAACTTAATTTTAGAATTAAAAAAAATCCTTTAGCTTTAAGAATTAAGTTCTTAAAGTTCTTATTTTATTATTTAATTAATGGGTCATAAAGTAGAATCTGTTTTAGTAGCCGGATTTAACACGCGCCCCTTAGCATATTCGTTATATAAAGCTGGTTACGAAGTGTATGCGGTAGATTTCTTTGGAGACTTAGACCTTTATCCGTGCGTTAAAGATTATTTAATTCTTACCAAAATCTTAAACGCTAATTACGAAATTATTAAAAATAATTATAGCGAATACCTTCCAAATCTTATTTTAGAACTTTTAGCCAAACATCCTAAAATTAATTATCTAATTATTGGAAGTGGTCTAGACGATGCTTTTGAAGAAAGAGAACTAATTTTAAATGAGATAAATCGAAAAAATTACAAAATCCTTAATCTTAATAATAGCTTAGAAGCAATTAAAAAGAGCCGCAACATAGATTATATTTTCAATTTTTTGAAAAATTTAGGATACAAGGTTCCTTCATCAACTTCATATGATGAAGTCAAATTCAAAATAAATGAACTAAGTTATCCTTTTGTTTTTAAAAAATTAAGGGGTTCTGGTGGAATTAACGTATATAAAATAAATAATAGAGATGAATTTTCTTTTATTCTTAATGTAATTAGACCTCAAGACTTTAATCCTAAAGATTGGTTAGTTCAAGAATATATTGAAGGGTTACCCGTAAGTTGTACAACAATATCTAATGGAATAGAAAGTAGAGTAATATCTATTAATCGTCAAATAGTTGGAGAAAAATTCCTTAACACCCCAAAAGAATTCATGTACTGCGGGAATATAGTGCCTGCCAATATTTTTAAAGATGATAAAAAGTTAATAGCTGAGATTTCGTTAAAATTATCAAACGAGTTGGGATTAAAAGGAATCAATGGATTTGATTTTGTTCTAAAAAATCATTATCCTTACTTAATGGAGATTAATCCCAGAATACCGGGGTCAATCAGAGTATCTGAAGAGGCAATGGACTTAAATTTATTAGATTTGCATATAAAGAGTTTTAACCTCGAAGGATGGGGATATGTTAAAGAGATATTGAAGAAATCAAAAATAGAAGATTTCGCAACTAAGATGATTTTTTTTGCCCCAAAAGAAATTGATAAGAGTTTATTAAACGAAATTAACGCTCTTAAATACATACACGATAAATCAGAACCTATTAAAAATATCTCCAAAAAAGAACCTTTATGTACAATTCTATTTAAAGCTAAAAACTTTTCTGATTCGTATTTTGGAAGCCTGAAAGTAGCTGATGAAATTAAAAAGATTATTAAATAAATTATTTGATAATTGATTTAATCTTAGCAATATAAGAGCCTAATTTTCTCTCGTCTGCTTCTGGAACTGCGATTGCAAGTATCCTACTCTCATCTAATTCGTGAATAATTATTGAACCGTTCTCTCCCCCAATAATCGAGAATTCTAGCCCCTCTTCCAAAAGGATCCCTGCTAAATTGAAAATAGCTGAAGTCATCGCTGATAGTATAGGCTCTGGCATAGTAGATTGAACTTTAATTGGCAAACCATCTTTAGTAATTATTGCGATAACTAATGCGTTTGGAATTGTTCTCTTAATGGCTACGAACACTTCTTCTTTAATAAGATCGCTAGTTTCTACGAATGCAGAGATTTTTGCCGCAAATTTCTTCAAGGAAGTTATGTAAGAATCCAAACCCTCAAGTTCAGCTATCTCTCTATTTAGATAAGCGATTAGAGCGATATTTTCAGTTAAAATTGATAGAATTATTCTTTTTTTTCCTGTGATCAAATTATACGATATTTGTTGGTTTAGTGAGTCTTTTAATATTTTAGAAGATATAAAAACTAAGCTACTACTCGCAGCAGAGATCTCAGAATTTGTCATTGTAATATCTTTTTTTAATTTACTAACGAGATGTGTTCCGCCGTGAGTTGAAATTGAGATGCCTAGAATGCTTTTTCTGTTATTAATTTCTTTTTCTAATAGTTCAGATAGTTCAGTGTTTAGTTTTTTTATACGCTCATCAGAACTCATAAAAATATAATAATAGTAATCAAATTTAAAGATATTCTTAAATTTGTAAAAATAGGATAAAAAAAAACGCTTGATTATATGCCTTCTTCAATAAACACATATGTAATAATACTGGCAGCAGGTAAAGCAACGAGATTAAGACCTTTATCTGATATAATTCCTAAACCGTTAATTAAAATCAATGGAATACCGATAATATCTCGCGTTATTCACACATTTAAAGAAGCGGGATTTATTAACTTTATTGTATTAGTCGGCTATAAACAACAAGCAATTAAAACGGAATTATTAAAAATTCAAGATATCGAATTAGAGTTTATTGAGCAGACAATCCAGATAGGGATGGCAGACGGTCTTTTATTATGTCTTAATCAATTTAACGAAAAAAAGCAAAAATTATACAATTTTTTTATAACTGCAGCAGATGTTGTTTTTTCAAAACAAAAAATCAATCAGATGTTTTCTTTGTATAAAAACGCTAATGCAGACATAATCCTAGGTTTAATGAAATCAAAAGATAAAAAAATTGCTATGGGGCATGGAAATGTTAAGATTTCTAAAGATTCAGAATTAATTCAAGATTCAGATATAAAGTACGGATTAAAGATTGTTGATATTGTAGAGAAACCGGAAGAAAATCAAATTTTAAGTGATTATTATTCCCTACCCTTCTATGTATTTAATCAAAAAATTATATCTTATTTGGAAAAAGTTAATTTTTCTCTTCGTGGAGAAAAAGAAATGCAAGATTCAATTAAAGCATCTATTAAAAATGGTGATATAGTAAGGGGGATAAATATTATTGACCACGATATAACAATAGAGAATATTGGAAGTTACCATTTAACATTCATGGAGGATATTATCAAAATGGACAAAAGGTTTCGATATATTGATAAGAATGCTTCTTTTTTTTAAATGAAGATATCAATATTTAACTTAGAATTATAAAGAAATTCTTTTATTATTATTCATAAAATAGAGAATAAATTCTAGTATTTTAAGATGGATGAATTAAACAACCTTACTGGGCCAAATAAAGATCATATAGCCAATCTACAAGAGGAATTAAAACAAAAAGAAAACATTATTAACGAACTACGGAAAAGACTTTTATCAATAGAAGAAGGATTGAAAAAGTTCGAAGATATTGACCTTAAAGTGAAAATAAAAGATGATCTAATTGAAAATTTGAAGAGTTCTCTGAGCCTTAAAGATGATCAAATAAAAACTATAACATCCTCAATGGATTTAAAAGATGGACAAGTTGAAACACTTCACAATTCTTTAAAAATTAAAAACGAGAAAATCAAGACATTAGAAAAGTCTGTTAGCTTAAAAGAGGAACAACTGAAAGAGTTGGCTTCTTCTACGGTTGAGAAAAATCTTTTAATGGAAAAAGACGAAAAAAACGAGAAACTTCAGGAAAAACTTGATATATTAAATGGAGAATTAGAAAGAGCGGATGAAGATTTAGAAGCGCTAGAAACGGAAAATGAGAGGTTAAGAAATAACCTTGCTTCGGCATCTGGTCCTAAAATTGTAGACTGGACAGATATAGAGGTTTCTAAGGAAGATATTTTAAAAAAAATGAGAGATATACTAAGTAAAGCGCTACATAACATAACTATTGCTGTTCCCGACATAAAGGACTTGCAGGAGCTACATTTATATGAGGTACGATCGTCTGTTAATATGAAGGCCTCTTGTTCAATTGACCCCAGTCTTGAAGATGATGCTGAACTTTTAGAAGAATTTGGAAGTCTAGATAATATTTCAATAAGATTATACGAGCAGAAAGATAGATTTGTTATCGATAGGGATGGGGAGGAGCTACTATTCGCAATTAGAGGAGAAAGCGAAAATAACACTTTAGTTATCCATACAAGAGATTCTAAACATCAAAGATTGCTACGGAGTTTGGTTATGGAAGGATGGCTGCGCTCACGGAAACTTGATTAAAGCTTTCAATTTAATGATGATTTTATCTAATGAACAAAACCATCTCATGTTTTAATCAATTTCTATAAATGTTCTTCTTCTTTTATTGTAATGCGCAAGTTGATTATAACCAATATTCTTTAATAAATTAATTATATATTTAAATTCATAAGCTATTTCATCAATTTGGTGTGCATCTGAACCTAACAAAACGGGGATATCTAACTCGTACATTTTTTCAATAATCTCAACACTCGGATATTGTTCTCTAATTTTTTTTCTCAAACCACTAGAATTAATTTCAATGGTTAAATCTCTCTTTTTTGCCAGCTCAAGAGTCTCTACTACTTTTTCCATGACAAGATCGTAGGTTTCAGCCCTTTTATCGAACTTTTTGGGTAAATCAAAGTGACTTACAATATCAAAATCAAATTTCTTTGATTTGATCATATCTTGTAGGGTATTGTAAAACTCAAGATAAATCTCGTCATTATTATCGTAAACCTTATACTTATTTAGAAATCGACCATCATCAAAAGCAAAAATACCTGCCTTTCCAAACAATACATGAACAGATCCTAAAATGTAGTCAAGCTTATTAATGTAATTTTTAAGA
>JAUWNA010000504.1 GCA_030612905.1 Promethearchaeota archaeon | reverse complement strand
ACTTTCTCAGATTTTCTTTCATTCATTCATTCATCAACCATTTTTTTATAAAATTAATTTTATTTAGTTAATCGAATTTAAATTTTTATTAATATAAATCTTTAGCTAAAAATTTTTATTTAATATTAAATCTTGGTTTAGTGGGAAATAACCCATAACCAATATAATGACCAATAGCTTGATGTAAATAAAATGAAAAAAATGTTAGCAGCAGTTTTTCATAAAGACGAAAAATCGGGTGGAGAAATTAAATTAGAAGAAGTTGATATTCCTCGAATTAAAAAGGGGGATCAAGTACTAATAGAAGTGAAAGCATCCAGTATCTGTGGAACTGATCTAAAGATATTGAAAGGAGGTCATCCTGCTACAGATAATACTATTTTAGGTCATGAATTTGTAGGAATAGTTAAAGAAATCGGAGAAAATATTAGCGATCTTAAGATTGGGGATAAAATTGTCGTTGATCCAAATGAAAAATGCGGTTATTGTATTAATTGTAGGAGAGGGCTCTCGAATCTATGCGAATATATGGCTCTAGGAACAACGTTTGGGATATTTCAAAATGGCGGTTTTGCTAAATATTGCGTTTTACCAAGAAACGCACTATTCAAACTTCCCGATTCTATTGATATGATAGCTGCGAGTTTAATTGAACCCTTATCATGTGCGGTTCATTGTCATAATATTGCGGATGTCAAGGAATCCGATAATGTTGTTATAATTGGAGCAGGACCAATGGGTTTAATTATCGAATCTGTTATAAGAAAACATCCAATAAAAAGATTAATTAGTATAGAAATAGATCAATGGCGTGGCCAGAAAGCATTAGAACTTGGTGCTGATCATTGGATTAATCCAAAAACGCAAAATGTAAAACAAGAAATTCAGAATATAACCAATGGTGAAGGAGCAGATGTGATCATTGATGCCGTGGGGATTGCTGATACTTTTGAAATGGCAACGAAAATATGGGCTCATGGTGCTCGATTGATTTGTTTTGGACAAGACTCTCGTGCTGAAGCGATAATAAAACCAAACGATATTGTAAGATATCAGAGGAAAATCATGGGATCTTATATTGGTTGTGCTGAAGATTTTTTAGACGCGATCGAGCTAATTTCAAACAAAGTAATTGATGTTAATAAATTAATAACAACAACTATACCTTTAGAAAAATTAATTTCAACTGGGTTTAATCTTATGAAAGAAAAAAAGTGCGTAAAAATTATTACAATACCTTAATCGTATCAAAAATTTTTAATTGAATAATAATTACTTAAAACAAAGATAAAAATATTACTCTAAATTTGTCTGAATAATTATGTCTTTTGATATTTCTGCTCTCAAAGTACTCATCAAAAAAGTTTTTCCGCCTAAGAAATCTATATATACAGTAGATACTACGGGCGATGGAAAAGCAGACGCCCTCCTAATTAAGGCTTTAAATCTTATAATGCCAATTCTGATTCCAAAAGAAATTGAACTCGGTGGATTTAGCACCAAAAGTTTTGATGTAAAAAACTTCGAGTTATCAGATTATGGTAAAATGTATCTTGACGAAATTCCGATCAATGTCTCTAAGAAGGTTTTTGATGTAGAGAAACTTAAAGACCATTTCACGATTTATCATAAGGGAGAAAAATTCACAATTGACGATTTAATGAGCGGTAAGCTTGCTGGGAGAATGATAGCTTTAGGAGATACTATAGATATACTAATAAAAATTGACGAGGACGGATTAGAAAAGTTTTCTGAGGGAACACATACTTTTAAATTCAAGTCAGAAATAATTCCTACCCTTGAATTCAATTTTGAGCTAGGAAAAGAAAATTTGAATCAAAGCTTTGATTCTGTACATAAATAACTAAATATTGCTCTTTTAACGCTCAATTTTCTTATTTTCGAATAGTTTTGAAAATTGTTTGAAAAATGTCGTAGTTTTTATTTGTAGTTTTAAAAATACTGTGGGTGCTGAATAGCTATGGCAATTTTAGAACAGAACTTTCATCCACAGATAAGCGAGTTAAACGAATACTCAAGCGTTAAAATTGTATGTCCCGTGTGCAAAGTTCATAAAGAATTGAAGTTTCCGAAATCCGTGATTAATAAAGCAAGACAGTTAACCACAATCTCTCTGCCTAAAGGATTAATTTGCGACCATCATTTTCAAGCGTTTGTCGATAAAAATTTTATCGTTCGCGGATATCAAAAAGTAGATTTTGAATTTGAACCTAAAAAATCTCTGAAAACTAAAGCTGA
>JAUWNA010000066.1 GCA_030612905.1 Promethearchaeota archaeon | reverse complement strand
ATCTGTTAGGTACGGATCAGTTTCAGACGAAAGAGGGTTATTATCGTCATTTAACAAATTTGTTAGTTGGTTATTACTACCATCTAAATATAAACCATTAAAAATCTGAATATTCACTAAAAGCATAGAAATTATGAATATACTTACAAAAAAAATTCTTTTAACATCCTTTTTTCGTCGAATCAAATAAACCAACCGTATTTATCAATATTTTAGTTTTTAAAATTATCTAAGAATATTAAAATTTGCTAATTTATTTTAAACTTATCAGTTAGAATACTATATGACAAAATATTATAAATCTTCAAAACATTTTTATTATCAAAACTAATAGTGAAGTTGGTTAAATAGGATCATGAGTGAAAAATCAATTCTTAATGAAATTGACCAAAATAAAGAGGAATATATCGAATTTTTTAGGAAAATTATTCAAGCTGACTCAATTAATCCACCTGGTAATGAAAAAAATGTTGCTATAATTATTGAAGATTTCTTAAAAGAAGAAGGAATAAAAACTGAAATTTTTCCATTTGGAGATAATCGAGCGAATTTAATTGCTTATTTAAACGATAATTTTAACGGAAAAAATCTTTTATATAACGGGCACATGGATGTAGTTCCTCCCGGTTCGGAGGAAGATTGGAAATACCCTCCCTTTTCTGCCTTCATTAAACGTAATAAGTTTATATTCAGTAGAGGTGCTGCTGACATGAAGGGCGGATTGGTTGCGATGGTTATAGCGCTAAAAATTTTAAAATCGTTAAAAATCGAAGTTTCAGGCAATTTAATTCTAAACGCCGTAGCAGATGAGGAAACTGGAGGGAAATTGGGGGCTGCGTGGTGTATAGATAATCCTCTAAAGTCGATCAAATGTGATTTTGCGATTATTGGGGAGCCTTCAGGGCTTAATCCTCTTCCAAAAGCAATATTGTTAGGCGAAAAAGGACATCTTCAAGTAAAAATAACTACGAAAGGAATTTCTGGTCACGCTTCAATGCCTTCAATAGGTAAAAATGCGATATATATGATGAGTGAAATTATTGAAAAATTAGATAGAATTGATGAGTATATTCCTAAAAGTGAACCACCTATAGAAAGGGACGAGCTTAAAATATTGATTGGGGAAGCATTTCCAAGCGAAGAAATTCGAGAAAGAATCATGAACGACCAACCTATTCTAAAAAGTCTTATCCAATCTCTTGTTAAATTCTCTAAAGCGTTAACTATGATAAAAGGAGGTATTAAAGAAAATGTAATTCCTGATTCATGCGAAGCTGTAATCGATTTCAGACTTTTACCCGGGCAAAAAGTTGACCTGATTATGAAAGCTTTAAAGAAGTTAATCGAAGAGGACTTAGGATATATAGTTAAAAATCAAATATTTGGTGCGTCAAAAGATGTTTGTGTTGTTTTAGAAATCATTAACGCCTCAGAGGGATCCTACTGGAATCAATGGGAAAAATCTCAAGATTTGAAAGAATTTTATAATATTGTTGAAACAATTTACGAAAAAAAACCATTTTATTTTCTTTTACCCGCTTCTGCTGACGCACATTACTTCCGTAACGATGGATATTGCCCTCAAACTATCTTGTTTGGGCCTGGTAGCATGGGAACTGCTCACGCGATTGACGAATATATAGAAATTCAAGACTTTATCAATTCAATTAAAGTATTTACGCTATTTGCTTATAATTTTTTAAGCAAGAAATAATAAAAAGTTAAAAAAAAAACAAAAAAAAAATTGCACGATATAAAGATAGAAGACTGCGTTGTGCTCATAGATTCTTCTCGATCTATGTTGAGAAAAGACTTTAAGCCTAATCGACTTTTTGTCGCCTTAGAAAGCGCTAAAAACTTTATTAATGAGAAATTTACGATCGATCCTAAAGATAGAATTGCAGTGCTTTCTATTGGGGCAACGATAAAGAAACTAAGTTCCTTTACACATGATGAAGAAAAATTGATTAACTCTTTAAAGAAGATTCATGTCTCTGGGATTGGTACTCTAGACGAAGGATTAGCGTTTTCTTTGCAAATCTTAGTAAAGGAGATGCGGAAGTTAGGGGGAAAAACATACAGAATATTTATTATTTCAGATAATAAATTGAAACTTAGCAATAAAATTCAAAATATAGTCGATATTGCTAAAGGATTGGGAATATATATTGATGCTAGCCAATTAGGCAAAACGGAAGACTATTCTCAAAGTATTTTAAAAAAGATTGTAAGACTTACAGGTGGAAGATTTGGATATTTTAACAATTCAAAAGCGGTGGTAAGTGCTGGAAGGTCGTTCGCGTCGAAAAAGGAGAGTAAAACAACGACTGACTATTTTGGACCAAATAAAAAAAACGAGTTAGCCCCTCTGATAAGCGATATTGCTTTACCACTGAGGAGACCAAGCGTTTTAGATATAAGGTTAATGATGAGTAGTAGGGAAAGGGGGCAAGAAAAATGCCAAATATGTCACTCAGTAAAATCACCATTAACGGGAGCGGACTTCTTTAGTGAAGGAAGGTATTGCCCATCGTGTGAACGCCCGATGCATCTTTCTTGCTCGGCGATGTGGGCTAAGAAATCAGAATACAAAGAAATGGTTTTTAGGTGCCCTTTCTGTTACTTCTTGTTAGAGCTTCCATTATCTGCATCAAAACTAGTCGAGGATAAGCCCGACAACGAGCCTAAAATAAAATTGATCGATGAAAGCGGTATAAACACTACAAGAATGAAATTAATTCCAGAATCTCAAATCGACGAAATCGATGTGTCTTGTACTTTTTGTCACAGCATCTTTTTAGGAGATTATAAAGCGTTTCAATGCGAAAAATGCGGAGCCTATTATCACGAACCTTGCTTAAATAAAATGAACGATGAAATTAAAGCTTGTAGAAATTGTGGAGCACAGATTAACTTTTAAAAGAATAAAAGAAAAAAACTTTAAATTGAGTTTATATCTAAGCTATTTAAAATATATTATAAGAACAGAATCGTTCAGTTTTTTGTTCTCAATCTCATAAAATTGAAATAATAATGAAAATTACTTTAACAATCATTAGTAGTTTAGTTAATTATAATTATAACAATAATAATCGATAACTAACTATAACCTAACTATAAATTAAGAGGTAATACGAATTGTCCAATATTGAAAAAAATAAATGGGTAATTACTTCAGCCTGGCCTTATATAAATGCCATGCCTCATTTAGGAAACATGATTGGAAGCGTATTATCGGCCGATATATTTGCAAGATTTTGTAGGCTAAAAGGAGATGAAGTTGTATTTGTCTCAGGTTCGGATTCACACGGAACGCCCGTCTCGGTTGCGGCTAAAAAACAAAATATGTCAGCTCAGGAATTAGCCTTGAAAAATCATACCATAATTAAAGATTTATTTAAAAAATGGCAAATCTCATATGATAACTACACTATTACTCATAATCCTACACACATTGAGTTTGTAAGAAATTTCTATATGGACATTCAGAAAAACGGATTCATTTTTGAAAAGGAATTAAAATCGCTGTATTGTGAGCACGATAAATTATTTCTTCCAGATAGATTTGTTGAAGGAATTTGCCCGCACTGTGAAGCTGAAAATGCGAGGGGAGATCAATGTGATAAATGTCAAAAATTACTAACTCCCTTAGAGTTAAAAAGAGCTCGCTGTGTGATTTGTGATAATCCACCTGTGCTCCGTAAAACGAAGCATTGGTATTTGGATTTACCCAAATTACAAGATGAGTTGGATAATTTTATAAAACAAAACCAACTAATTCCACAGAATGCTCGACAAATGTGTTTAAATAGTATCTCAGAAGGCATTCCACAAAGAGCCATTACTAGAGATCTAGAGTGGGGAATTCCAGCCCCTTTTAAAGGCGCTGAAGAAAAGACTATTTACGTTTGGTTTGAAGCCGTTTTGGGTTATATTTCCGCCGTAAAAGAATGGGCAGAAAATATTATTAAAGATCCAAGTAAGTTTGATTATTTTTGGAAAGATTCAAAAACTAAAACAGTCTTTTTTATTGGGAAAGACAATATAATATTTCATTTAATTATATTTCCGATTTTGTTATTATCCTATAACAAGGATAAAAGCAATGGAGAGAAATTAATACTCCCTTACAACGTCTCTTCTACAGAGTGGTTAATGTTCGAAAACGAGAAGTTTTCTAAATCGAGAGGAGTAGGAATCTGGATCGATGAGGCATTAGAAGTTGCTCCACTTGATTACTGGCGATTTACATTAGTTTACAATCGTCCAGAAACTAGTGATACTTCGTTCCTATGGTCTGAATTTGAAAACAACATTAAAACGTTAAATGATAACATAGGAAATTTCATTCATAGAACTTTAACTTTTATAGATAAACAATTTAATGGAACTGTACCTCACAAATTAGAATTCGACGAAGTTGACAAAAAATTTATCGAACGCATAAATAACATTAGTTATGAAATTGGAGAAAGTATTAAAATCTTCAAGATAAGAAAAGCATTAAGAGAAATCGTTAAATTTGGAAAAGAGGGGAACATATATCTTAACGAAAAAGCCCCTTGGCATTTGATCAAGAAAGATAAAGAAGCTGCTGGGCATGTGTTCAATATTTGCATTCAAGCAGTTTATGCGTTTGGTATTTTATTGAGTCCATTTATTCCGGGAACAGCAGAAAAGATTTTGTCGTATTTAAATGTTTCCTCTTCAAAAAACTTGAAATGGGATAGCATAAACGAAAATGCCGTAAAAGAAGGGCTAAAAATTAAAAAACCTGAACCTCTTTTTCAAAAACTCGATGTTCAAGAAATTAAAGATAAACTTCAAAAATTTAAAGAACAAAAATCAAAGGTAGGTGATAAAGAATTGGTTTCTTATGACGATTTTAAAAAATTAGATATAAGAGTGGCACTTATAGAGAGTGTCGAAAAAGTTCCGAAAGCAGATAAATTATACAAATTGTCTATCACTTTAGGGGACGAAAAGAGGACTTTAGTAGCAGGGTTAGCAGAACATTACAAAGTAGATGAATTACAAGGGAAAAAAGTGGTAATACTAGCTAATTTAGAACCTAGAAAGCTGAAAGGTATTTTAAGCGAAGGAATGTTATTGGCAGCATCTGTTTCAGAAGGAGATAAAGTCTCTATTTTGATTTTGGATAAGGATTTACCCTCTGGATCTAAAATCTCTTAATTCTTTTAATAAATCTTCAATATCTCTACATTCAAAAAACTTTTTTGCCATTGTATAATTACGAATTCCAAATGGTTCCAAAATTTCTTTTAATCTAGCATTTAAAGTATCCCTACTCTTGAAAGGATATTTCCTCACCACTTCCACCCATCGACTAGAATTCTTTACATCTATTAAAAATTGTCTTACATCTTGAATTTCTATTCTTCTAACTTTATGGGCTTTTTCTAGTGTTTTATCTAACATCTCTCTATACTCTGAGTCATTCATATAAGCTTCTTTTTTAGCACTACGGATTTTTTCTTTCTGACCTGGTCTTTTCCATACCGATTTAGACGCTTTACTACGTGCAATGATATTCTCTGGTGTTTTTGCTATTTTTTTCATAATTTCACTTTGATTTTTTCTATATTCAGGTGTTTGCCATATTCCACATCGAGACTGTTTTTTTCTATACTCAGATGTTTGCCATAATTCAGTTATAGATGTGCTCATTTTTTTTTTAATCTCGGGATTTTGCATTACTTTAATTATGGATCTACTCATTTTCTTTAGTACTTCTGGGCTTAGTTTTCCTCTACTACCCCCTCTTTTCAAATTATAACCTTTTTTTGGATTCATAGATTCATATTCCAAAATATAATGATCTTCTTTATCGTCTAATTCAGCTTTACTGTATGCGACATCGAGTAGTTTGAGATTCCATGCTTCTATGCCATACTTAGCAATTGCTCTAATTATATACCTTTTTAAGTTTCTATGTAATTTTTCTCCACTTCTAATTTTTCTTATCAAACTCCTTGCATCTGTGAGGAGGCTTCCCCATTCTATATCTATAGTTCGGAAGGTTTGCCCAATATAAACTTTTCCTTTCATGGTATTTATACCTACATAAATAAAACCGTAAAGGTTGTTTATTTTTTCTAAAAATTCTGTCTCTTTATAGATCGACCTCTGAGCTGAAAACGATACTTTCGCTATACTATATATCATCGGAGGGATTTCTTTAAGTTGATTAATGTTTAAACGGTTTAACAAATCGGTTTTGTTTTTTAGAAACGCGAAAATATCTCGAATCAAAATAATAAAGAATTTTTCGTTCTCGAGTATATATGAATAATTTTCTAATATATTTTCCTTATTATCGATAATAAATCTGCGAATCTTAGATACAACTTTATTTTTTCTTGAATTCCAAAGATTTGAAACAACAAAATACTTAAAAAAATTCTCATCTTTCATTATTATAACTATTACTTAAAATCTGGATGTATTATAAGTAATAAGAGAGAATTGATTTTTTTATTTACTTTCTTAGTTAAAAGCGGCAAATTTTTTTCGCTAAAAATTTAATTCAATTCGAATTATTCATCATTAAGTCCGGTGAAAATTATTTTAAATATTGTTCAGATTTTTAGCAACTATGATTCACACCTATTAATTTTTAAACTTCTTTTTGAAAATTTCTAATTTTTCTCTTTCTTTTTTTGGATACAAAAAAATATTCGAAAAAAGTTTTTGAATTGTTAATTATTCTAAATATTTTATTTCCATATAATCACGCTGCCGTAGATGGGGAGAATGTAACTATCTTTACTCCTGATAAAGACATCCCCCCTGGAGCAAAAATAGAATAGGTTATAATTTTAAAGAGAATACAGGGTTTAATCTAGCTATTATTTCTCCAAGGTCCAATTGAAGCGTTTTTAGAATTACATCTCGTCCTCTATATTCGAATTGTAGTTCTTTAACATTTCGAACTATCTTTAATTTGTTACTATCTTTTACTAATTCGCAAGCAAAATATCTCTGGTCTTTATACTCTAATACTTTTTGTACCCGGCTAACATCAGGCAACATGTACCCGCCACCGTGGGGTAATATATCAGCATTCATTAGAAGATCTAATAGCTCTAGATTTTCTGCTCTTTCTAAAAAATTGTTATTCTTTAAAGTTATTTCTGAAAAGCTCTTTTTTCCTTTAAATAGATAGCACGCTACATCTGCTCTTAATGCCGTAGGAAAGATATTAGTCTGAACTAGCTCACAATCTGCATCAGTACAATTACTTCCTAAGTACATGTTGTTATAATCTTTTAGAAATTGATGAGAAGCATTACAAATTATCTCACAATCGGTACCGTTACCGAACAACTCGTTTGCAATGATTTCTCGTTTTTTATTCGAAAAGTTAATGGCTTTTTTATTAAAATCAAGATATTCTTTCGCATCAGAATCTAACAAAATATATTGCCTTCCAAATTTTGTTTGTTCCTCAATAGCACGTTCTTTTAATGTTTTTGAAACATCGATATATAAACCTATCCCATATTTATCGTCTCGAAATTCAGGTGCTGAACCGTGAATCATGAACATATAAGGTGGAAAATCAATGTCTGAGAGATTTTTAGTTTCAAAACAATTTATAAAGTGATTAGATACGCCATAATCCCAATTTATTAAAACATTATTATCATATAATTCCTTATTCTTTACTTTATCAATCGTTTTTATGAGATCGTACGGATCCGGTATTTTTTCTAATCCTCCAACTAATATTCCACAACAATTTGGTTTTACATTTAGAAAAATTAATTTGTCGTTACCATCCCCCCAATTTAGTCTCCCACCGTATCCTAACCCAGAATTCCAACGGAAGTTGTTTCTTGAGATAGTTTCGTCTGGAGACGATATAAAAGTGGCTTTAGGTTCAAATCCATACTTCTCTTGAATGAGGTGAAACTGCGCTAAACCGTATTTCATATTGGCCCGACATAATTTAGAAGCACCGTCGTTTAACCCGGTCGAAAAAATATGTTCTTTTGCTCTTTTAAGCAAATCTATTTTAGAAAGTTCAGAAATTTTGTTGGATATACTCGTTGAACCCATTCTACTTAATAATTAAGTATTATTATATATATATATACGATCGTTTGGTTAGATATTTGGAAAAAGAGATGTTAATTTAAACTTAATTATGAGCGACATTAACGGCAACGTTTTATACGATTCAATAAAAGGGATAAAGAAAGAAGGAGAATTCGTAGGATCTATAATTACTCGTTGCAACGACGATAAAGATTCTATTATTTTTTCTGATAATTTTAAAATATCTAACTCAGAAGGGATTTTTATATCCAACGGCTTTAAAGTCGGATTTGAATTGATTTACAACAAAATGACCGCTTTCTCTCGAAAAATAGATGAACTTAACATTAAAGATTCCTCATCAATCGAATACTCTATACTTATTCCTGAGGATGTTATGAAAGTCTACGATGAAGGGCAATTCTCTGACGCGTTTCCTTATACCCTAAATAAGCTTAACACAGCAGCTCTTTATTTGGATGATTACGAATATGGAATTAATCATTTGAATTTTTTTAAAGAGGAAATGCTACGAAACCCCGTTGCTTTCGTAGGAAATGGGGTCTTATTGGCCGATAGAGTAGTAATTGATGAAAGAAGCGATCCTGTATTCTATGATTGCTTAATAGTTGGAAAAGATGA
>JAUWNA010000544.1 GCA_030612905.1 Promethearchaeota archaeon | reverse complement strand
TCTGAGTCTATTGAAGATGAGATCGTTAAAATTAAAGTTTTATTTAACATCATAAAAAAACTACATGATAAAAAGAATAATGCGTTAATTCTTAAAATTATTAATCAAATCAATCAAATTATTCTCAATTCAAATAAAATTGTTTTATCAGCTAAAGATTATAAAAATCCGGCTTACGCATTTTTTAGAGGAACTATATGCATTATAGCGGAATTAGATTGTCCAGAAGCTGCCGATACGGTTATAGGGGGCATAAGTTCGGTAGAGCTAAGAGAAAGAGTTGCTAAAGACTTATTTAACGAAATTTACGAGATGGTTAAAGAGAAAAAAACTAAAGTTGAGCCTATAGGAACATTTTCTCAATTCTTTCTATTAAATACTTACGCATCAAAAATATCTAACGAAATACAAAATTTTTCCCTCATTGGAGGAAATGCAAGCAGTAACATTCTAATGGGCGATTATAACTTCAACATCGCTCTTATATCGCTATTTAGTTTTGATTTTAGCATATTTCCTATTATTGATAGAGTTTACTCAGATTTAAAGTACAGTTCGGATAAATCTTTTGCGTATTACATCTATCCATCAATCAACAATCACGATCAAGAAGAATTAGGAGCAATACAATCTACATTAAAAAGGTTCTTTCAACCCGAAAAAATTTCAAAACAAGTAGTAGTTTTTAATTTTGACTTTATTCCCTTTTTAGGAAAACCTACAATTATTCTCTCTTCTGAATTAGATGAAACAAATTCAATTAAAACCAAAATTGTAAAACACCTTGGAGATCGCGTTAATTTAATAATTGATGACTCGTTATTCAGGGGGGGCGAAACTGTGAATAACCTAAACCGCATATTCTATGGTAGTAATTTCAAAATAGTTAATTTAGTTTTATCGTATGAATTCATCAACGATTACGATACATTTAAAGCGTTTATTCAATCAATAATGTAATTTAATAATTTATCAAACTAAAATTAAGAAGTGATTATATTTATGGCTAAGGATAAAAAAAAGAAAAAGAAGAAAGGTTCAGGCGGAGATGATTATGGTACATTCTCACAAATTATAGGAAAAGATACGGGTAAGAAGCAAAAATCTAGAGCAAAAACAGTGTCGGAGATTCCTTCAGGTGTTTATATTGGAGAACCCATAGATAGGTCTAAGGATCAATTGTTTCTTGGAACGGATTACAGAGAAGTACACATACCCGAAAGATCTTGGGGCGAAATCTTAGCTGACATCGAGCATTGGACGCCATTACCCTTCACGCATGGGGTTGAAATGGAATTGATTATCGCAGATGACAGTGGTAACTACCCACCCGGTGATGAAATGGTTTATCGGATGAAAGAAATCGTAAAAGATGCCATAAAAATCATGGATCAGATTTTATACCAAGGAAGAGACGATTTCTTACCTGTTCCCGATTATATTCGCGAAAAAGTATTAGCAAGACCTTATGGGAAGGACGACATTGAAAAAGGATATGTAATGGATATTAGATATTCTCTTCCAGATGGAAATGTCGTTGACATTGATACTTTTGGCCGTGATGGTAATGTAACAGCTGTGACATATATATTGGAACTTGTAACGCCCCCATGTGAATATGTTGAGGAGCTGGCTTATTGGGGATCAACCTTATTTCTTTTAGCAAAAAACACCCTACCAAGAGATTTACACATCATAGCTTCAGCAATTAATCCCGCAGCTAAAGAATATATGCGTGGGCTGACCCAGGCGGATCATAGCCACATAGGCTCCTTTAAATCTGATTTAGAAAAAGTACAAGCATATTGTATGATTCGTAATTTCATCCCACATATCATAGCCCTTACATGTAATTCACCTATTTTAAATAATAAGCCAACAGATGTTATTAAAATAGTTAATAATAGAATTACAGCGCCAAATTGCGTGCGTTCTTTAAGGTTAAAAAACAACACTACAATGTTAAGTAACAACGACCCTAAGCATTTTCCCCC
>JAUWNA010000178.1 GCA_030612905.1 Promethearchaeota archaeon | reverse complement strand
GGATAAGCGTCTTCAAAGAGCTAAAAAAAGAATTAATATGCTTCAAGAAGAAATCAATCAATATTATTGGGATTTTCAAATAGAAAAAAATCTTGTTGAACTTAGAAATTTGGCTACTGTCGCAAAAATAATAATAGTAAGCGCAATAAGCAGGAAGGAGAGCAGAGGTATACACTATAATATGGATCACCCTAATAAATCTGAAATGAGTAGAAAAACTACAATAAGAAGACCGTGGTAATTTGAATCCAAATATTGGTAAGAAATGTTTTAATTGTTATTTTTTCGAGAATAATCTGATATCGATAATCCTATTAGTTATTTGTATAGGTTTTTATTTTAAGATTAAATATTTATAAGCAAGTTATTATAATTAGGAATTAAAAATCATGATTGAAGAAATAATTAGAAATACAACAAGTATTTGTCCAGAATGCCTACAACCAGTTCCTGCTGAGATTTATGTTGATGCAAATATAGGTTGGGTTATGATGCGAAAGCATTGTGAGGAACATGGAGATTTTAAAGATAAAATTTCGATTAATCCAGAGGAATACAAATGGAACCAGAGTTTCACTAATGAGATTGGTTCAACTATAGATAACTCTTCAAAGCCTTCTGAAACATCATCAGGTATTAGAGAGATCACTAATGGCTGCCCATATGATTGTGGGATTTGCGAGAATCACGAATCAGCACCTTGCATTGCTGTAATTGATCCTACAAATCGATGTAATTTAACTTGTCCGATATGTTTCGCTAATGCCAGTGCTAAAGGTTACGTTGTAGAACCTACTTTCGATGAAATTGTTCAAATTCTAAAGCATTTCAGATCAATCAAGCCTGTCCCTCCTATTTTGCTACAATATGCAGGGGGGGAACCAACGCTAAGAAAAGATCTGCACGACATCACCCGTAAAGCAAAAGAATTAGGATTTACAGAAGTTATGGTATCAACTAATGGTGTCAAAATGAGTAAATCAGTTGAATATTGTAGAGAATTAATGGAATCTGGAATGGATGCGATTTATTTGCAATTTGACGCTACTGATGCTCCTGAGGTTTGGAAAAAAATGAGGGGCGTTAATTTATGGCCCATAAAACAAAGGGTCATTAAAAATTGCCGCGCAATCGGTTTTAAAGGTATTATGTTGGTTCCAACTATTGCTAAAGGCGTAAATGACAATCAAATTGAAAATATTTTAGAATTCGCTAAGCAAAATAGTGATGTTGTTGCGGGTGTCGTTTTTCAACCCGTTTCGTTATGTGGTCGAATTAATTACGAAGAACTAATGGAATTGAGATACACTTCATCTGATTTAAAGATAGCTATTAATAAAATAACTAATAACGCAATTGAAAAGTTTTACCCAATTGCCACATCTGCTAAATTCACTAGGTTACTAGCTTGGTTCGATGACTTACCTTCTTTTTCAATGACAACCCATCCAGACTGTGGCTTCGCTACTATTGTAACTATTGATGACAACGACGAATGGAACCCCCTTGAGACCTATTTTGATGCCGAGGGGTTAGTTATATGGGCAAATCAAGTATGTGACATGATTCGTAACAAAGAAATCCCTAAGCCAACAAGCTTTTTAAAGGACATTAATCTAGAGAATTATGGCGGTGTAGTAAGCACGATTGGTGATTTCATTGATGATATAACTAACTTAGGATATAGACAGATAATGAAATCATATTTTTTTGCAGGTGCTTTAAAATATATTAAAAATCCATCAAAAGTCTTAACTAGCAAAATTTTTCAATCATTTACTAGACTTATTTTATCGCCTAACTTAAATTCAGCAAGTAACTTCTTGCTTTCCAAAAACTTGTTAATCTCATGCATGCATTTTCAAGATGCTTATAATTTTGATTTAGATCGAGTTAAAAACTGCATTGTACATTATGGAGTGATTGATCCAGATGACCCTAGCAAGGTTATGCAAATCCCCTTTTGCACGATGAATACTTTGCATAGGGAAAAACTAGAGCTCAAACATAAAGTAGCCAATCAAAGCACAATTAAACCTGAAATAATCCAGAACAAAATTGAGACCTATATTAAATCAATTGAAAAAGAATAACATAATATAATTTTATATTTCTACTCTCATTTACTACCAATAATTTGATTAAAATTAAAAAATTGTGTAATAAGATTGAGTCTTGGAAAGGGCATTAGAATTGAACGGTTGTTCGATCGAATAAGCAAAAGAACGATAATTGTCCCGATGGACCACGGTCTTACTGTAGGAACCATTAAAGGATTAGAGAATTTGGCAAATATTGTTGATAAGGTAGCAATAGGTGGCGCAAACGCGGTTTTAATGCATTCTGGTATGGTTGGAGCGGGCCATAGGCAGTACGGACAAGATATAGGGTTAATTATACACCTTTCGGGAGCAACAAGTTTAACTCCAGACCCTGATAGAAAAGTATTGGTCTGTTCTGTAGAGCGAGCCTTGAAAATGGGTGCAGATGGAGTTTCAATTCATATTAATATAGGAGCTGATGAGGAACCAGAAATGCTTCAAGATGCGCGTAGAGTTGTTGAGTCATCAAGGGAATGGGGGTTGCCACTTATAGCTATGATGTATCCTAGAGGTAAAAAAATAAAAGATGAGAATGCTCCTGAAGTAGTTAATATTGCTGTAAGAGCCGGTGCTGAATTAGGCGCAGATATAGTTAAGACAAATTACACGGGAGATATTGATTCTTTCAAATACATCGTAAAAAGTGTACATGTTCCTGTTATTATAGCTGGTGGTCCAAAAACGGATACGATTCAAGATTTGCTCCAACTAGTTTACGATTCTATCCAAGCAGGAGGTAAAGGAGTTGCGTTTGGAAGAAATGTTTTTCAAGCGGAGGATCCTACAAAAATTGTTAAAGCCCTATCTAAAATTGTACATCATAATTATACGGTGGGAGAAGTTCTAAAAGAATACCAAATTAAATAGACGAGTTAAAGAAAATTATGAAACAAGATAAAATGGTTTCTTACCCTTATTTGATAAAGAGGGCGATAAAAGTCTCAATTGAATTTGTAATAATCTTGATATTACTATTCTACTTACCGGAAATACTTAACTTTTTTCGGTTTTTATATGGATTTTGAACGAGACGATAAATATGTTTCCGATTTTTCATGTTGCTATTCCGTTAATTCTCTTTGAATTACCACTGGTCAAGAAGAGATTTGAATTTAATAGATTTGCGTTAATTATTGGCTCGTTATTTCCAGATATTATTGATAAATTTCTACTTTTTTTAAATTTAGGTTCAGGGAGGGGAATCTCACATACAATTTTATTTATTTTAATCAGTTTTGTTATTTTGCACTTTATTACGAAAGGAAGAAAATCGATATCAATACCATTTTTAGTGGGAATGGTCGTTCACTTAATTTTAGATTTACCTGAAGTACCACTTTTTTATCCATTTATTATGTATGAATTTATTATAATTGAAGACCCTCTCGGAGTATGGCTTCATACATTATCTAACAATCCCGTAGTTTATTTGACAGAGATAACAGGGATTCTTTTTTTCCTTTTTATTTTAATAAATAACAAATTATATAGTAGAAAAGAAATTACGGATTATCTAAAATGTAATGTTAACCTAGAACCTCAATAATAGAATAAAGAAAAATTATTTAACTTTGAAAAGTAATACTACGATTTTTTATTTTTATAGCTTAGATTATTTTAATTAACATAATTGATTTTAAAATAACAATTACAAATTCGATTACCAATAAAAATAAAAATGAGCCAAACCAATGTCCTCCAGGTCATCATTGACAATAGAGAAAGGAAGTTAATTAAATTATTGGAAGAGAAGTACCCCAACATCATATTCGAAACTAAACAATTAGATATTGCGGATATAGTAATTTCTGAAGATGTGGCAATTGAAAGAAAAGAAGGGTTTGATTTCGTTGCTTCTATTATGGATAATCGTTTATTTGAGCAGTGTTTTCGCTTAAAAGAAACCTACACGACACCTATATTAATTCTAGAGGGTTTAAATGATAATGTGTTTGAAAATACTGGAATGAAAATTGCCTCTATTTACGGAGCACTTTCTAAAATTGCCTATAAATTAGGAATATCTGTAATTCCCACTCGTAATCTTAATGATACAGCGATTGTAATCGAAAGAATTGCCTATCGCGAACAAATAAAGGACGGAGCATCCATTCTCTCCCGAAAGGCACCAAAGAGTATGAGCATTGAAGAAAGAAGAACATTCATTGTGGAGGGATTCGTAGATATTGGTCCGAAAAAGGCTAAATCGTTAATAGATAAATATAAGACGCCCTATCGCGTGTTAAAGGCAATTCAACAAACAGAAATTACATTTACTCGGACAGGAAACCCAAAAGGAATTATAGGTCCCTTAAGCGAGCTTTCTGGGTTTGGATGGAAATTTGTAGAAAAGAATAAAGAAATGCTTTTTGGGAAAATAAAGGACCCTCAAAAAAAAATTAATGGATAGAGATTAAAGATTTATGATTATACTTATATCACTAATAGCAATTTTCTTCTCGAGTACAGTCTACGGGATTATAGGATTCGGAGACGCGTTGATATTAATCCCTATTTTAGCTCCAATAATAGGAATTAAGGAAGCGGTAATACTAGTAAATATCTGGGGCACTTTTCCCGCTTTACTCAATTATATTAAATACAAAGAATTTTTAGATAGAGGGTATTTTCTCCGAATTGTATCACTAGGAGTTCCCGCCACAATTCTAGGAACCTACTTAATTATAAGTATTCGATTGGAATGGATCGAGTTGATATTGGGTATTTTTATTCTTATATATTCTTCTTTAAAACTCGTTAATTACTTTAAAAGGCAATCTCAAATTGAAATAGAAAAGGAAATAAACACAACATCTCCCCTTATTTTGTTTGGGGGGTTCTCTTATGGCTTGTTAACTGGCTTAATTGGCGCAGCAGGACCCATTAATGTAGCCTTATTAGAAAAAACGGGACATTATAGAGAAAGTTTTATCGGAAATTTTGCTGCTATTGGAACAGTACTTTCCGTTTCAAGAATTCCGTTCTATTTAGTTGAAGGCCTATTCCCAAGCGAA
>JAUWNA010000334.1 GCA_030612905.1 Promethearchaeota archaeon | reverse complement strand
AATCTTGGAAAGTCTTAAAGCGATAAAGGGCGTACATGGCGCTGCGATAATTGAGAAATTTGGGTTAATAAAAGGCAGTGCATTACCAGGTTGGGTTGACCCAGAATCAGTGGCAGCAATGGTCACTCTTGTTCTTAAAGCTTCTCAAAGAGCAACGAAGGAACTTGAACAAGGACATTTCTATAACGCTATAATTGAAAGTGCTAAAGGAAAAATACTATTTTCGGAAGTTGGAGGAAATATATTAACGTTAATTACGACTACAGAAGCAAAACTAGGAATAATTAATCTAAAATTGGCTGCAGCAGCTTCAGCGCTTCAGAGTCTTCTTTAATATCTTATTTATTTATTTTTCTACTTTTTTAAGATTCCTCTAGTAATTCTAACATTACTTCTCTTGTTATTTTAGGATCTGCTTGTCCTTTGGTTTTTGCCATAACTCTACCAATTAAAGCTTCTAAAGCTTTAAGGTTCTTACGAAAATCTTTAACGATATTTGGATTTTCTTCGATAACGGCTCGACATAACTTTTCGATGATTTTTTTATCATAAATTCTCGTTTTCCCCTTTTTTTTAATGATTAGAGAAATTGATGTCCCTTTCATCATTTCATCAATGTAAGCCTTTGCTATTTTTGTTGTAATTTTACCGTTTCTGATGTTTTTGATTAAATCTACTATGTGTTTAGGAGTAAGCTTTGTATTTTTAATCGTTGTATTATTCTCGTTTAACCATCCGGAAATATTGTTCATTAACCAATTGCAATATTGTTTGTACTCCTCATAACCAAATGTGGGATCTGAGTTCGCACCGTTTTCATAAAAATCTGCGATCTCTTTATCTAAAACTAAGTTTTCAGAATCAAATTCAGATAACATATATTCTCTGCGAAGCCTTAAAGCTCTTTCAGTTGGCATTTCTGGTAGTTTTTCTTTAACTTCCTGAATAAAGATATTATCTATTTCTAACGGAACTAAATCTTGCTCGGGGAAATAACGATAATCTGCTTCAAATTCTTTTGATCGTAATGATATCGTGATTTTTCTTTTATCGTCCCAGTGCCTAGTTTCTTGTATTAATACTTTTCCTCTTTTAAGCGCGTTTTTTTGCCTTACAATTTCATAACTTAAAGCGCGTTCAACTTCTTTAAAGCTATTGATATTTTTAACTTCACTACGTTCATTTCCTTTTATAGAAATATTTGCGTCAACTCTTACGGAGCCTTGAAGGTCCAAATCTGATATACCCGTATATTGAACGATCGATTTTAATTGTTTTAGAAATTCTCTTGCCTCTTCTGGGGAGTCAATAACAGGTTCGGACACAATTTCGATCAAACAAACGCCAGAGCGATTATAATCTACTAAAGTGAATGGCGAAGTTGCTATGCTTCCTTTATGTACTAACCTAGCAGGATCCTCTTCTAAATGAATTCTATTTAGCAAGATTTCTTTTTTGTTGTTATTTACTCTAACGGTAATTTTTCCACCATCAGCAAAAGCTCTACCTCCCGCTTTGTTATATTGCGTAATCTGAAACCCTTTTGGAAGATCTGGATAATGGTAATTTTTTCTAAAGAACCAAAATTTATGATTGATTTTACAATCTAGGGCTAGAGCTAATCTGGTTGCAAATTCAACCACCTTTTTGTTAACTACTGGAAGCGAACCTGGCAAACCAATACATATAGGGCATACAAATGTATTAGGCTCTTTTCCACGATAATGAGTACTACAACTACAAAATAGCTTTGTTTTGAGATTAGTCAATTGAATGTGAACTTCTAAACCTATAATCACATCATAATTTTGACTACTCAAATTATTTGCCTCCGCTTACAACAGACGCAATTTTTCGATAAACATCAAGTTCTTGTTCAAGTTGATAACCAATGTTGAGAACACCTTTTTCATCAAAATAATCCCCGATTATTTGAAAACCTATAGGTAAATTATTACTATCAAAACCACATGGGATCGTTAACGCTGGAATACCCGCAAGATTAACAGAGCATGTTAATATATCTATTATATACATTTGCAGCGGGTCATCAATTAAAGCTCCAGCTTTAAATGCTGTTGAAGGCATTGTTGGGCAAACGATAGAGTCACACTTTTTAAAGGCTTCGATAAAATCGTTTTTTATCAAGGATCTAACTTTAAGTGCTTTAATATAGAACTTATCGTAGTATCCCGCAGATAACGCATAAGTTCCTAAGAAAATTCTCCGTCTTACTTCTGAACCAAAATATTCCCCTCTAGTTCTACTAAATACTTCGAAAGTGTCGCCAGAAAGGTCCTCGCTCATATTTCCATATCTCAAACCGTCAAATCTCGCCAAATTCGAGCTTGCTTCGCACATACAGAGTAAATAATATGTCGCAATGGTATATTCAAGATGTGGAATATTTACTTCAACGGTAGATGCTCCTAAACTTTCCAATTTTTCGATTGATTTCTTTACAGAACTTTCAACTTCTGTTTCAATCCCTTCACCAAAAAACTCTTTTGGAATTCCAATTACTTTTTTTTCAATGGGATTTTTGATTTCTTCTGTATATTTATCAACTTTAACGTCTACTGAGGTAGAATCGAGAGGATCTTTACCTGATATTATCTCAAGCATTAACGCTGAATCGTAAACACACTTAGTAATGGGACCAATTTGATCCAATGAATTTGCAAAGGCAACTAATCCATATCGTGATACTCTACCATAAGTAGGTTTCAATCCCACAACTCCGCAGAAAGATGCTGGACACCTAATACTACCTCCTGTATCGCTCCCTATCGCAAAAATAGCCTGTCCCGATGCAATAGCTGTAGCACTTCCTCCGCTTGACCCTCCCGGCACTCTAGACAAATCCCAAGGGTTATAGGTGGGACCATAACAGCTCGATTCTGTAGAACTTCCCATTGCAAATTCATCCATATTTGTATTTCCAATATGAATTGCTCCCTCTTGTTCCACTAAGCGTTCTATGACGAAAGCATTATATGGAGGGCGATAACCCCTTAGAATTTTTGAACAACAAGTTGTAGGAAAATCCTTTAAGCAGATCAAATCTTTATTTGCAAAAGGCAATCCATAAAGCTTTCCAACTTTTTGACCTTTTTGTATTTTTATATCGTATTCTTTTGCTTTTTTAAGTGCCTTATCTTTGGATAGTTTAACAAACGAATGGATAAGATTATCAGTTGCCTCAATCCTGTCAAATGATGTTTGAATTACATCTTGAATGGTGATTTCTCTATTTATTACTTTTTCAATTAATTCGTATCCCATGTAATTATAGAGTTCCATTTCAACAAACCATCCCTTTAAATAATTTAGAATTAGTGTTTCTTAAATAAATTGTTGATTTCTAAAAAAAAATTTCTTATGGTGATTTCCTTAACATAGTGCGCGGGAAAGGAATGGCGTCTTTAATGTTATCTAACCCACACATCCATTGAACGACCCGTTCCACACCTAATCCATAACCTGAGTGAGGGACAC